>CAJAWH010000098.1 GCA_903945605.1 uncultured Methylococcaceae bacterium
CGGCGCGAAGATATACCCCTGCTGCTTTGGCATTTTATCCACATCCATAATGCCGAACAAGTTAGGCATATCGACAAAATTGAACCGCAAGCGATGAAATTGCTGCTCGACTATCCTTGGCCGGGCAATGTCCGTGAGCTGCACAATGTTATAGAATATGCCTTTGCAGTTGGGCGTGGCAGCATCTTACGGCTGGTCGAGTTGCCGCCGGAATTTATAGAACCGCGTGTCCAATTGGATGTGCCGCCCCGTGCCGCTGTGTCCCGCGAGCAAGAGGCGCTGCTGATCCGCCAAGCCTTACAGCAACACAACGGTGCCATCAATCCCGCTGCCGGTTCACTGGGTATGAGCCGTGCAACGTTTTGGCGTAAGCGCAAGGCCTATGGATTGTAAGCCGTGCAAGCAATAGCACCCCAACAGACCACCACTTAGGGCGAAGCCAACGGTATCAGAAATGTGCCGCCAAGCCGAAAATCAGCTGGTGATTGACCGTCTCGGTGCTGAGCGTGCCACCACCGTTCAGGCTGTCTTCAACATTCACATAAGTGAGCTTATACTCGGCAAAACCGGAGAGGAAGCTGATCAAATCATAATTGACACCTAACATGCCATTGATGACCGGCCCAGCACCTGCTTGATATTCGTAAGTTTGGACTCCCCTAATCAGGGCTTCAACGTGTGGGACGCTGAAGCCTGCACCCAGTCCCGAGTAAATTTGCATCCGTCCTAGCAAGCTGCTGTCGCGTTTGCCTGAAGGAAACCAGCGGTATTGCCCATTGAAAGTCACTGTATTGACTCCATGCGACATGTTAAAATTCTGGATATAGTCACTGATTGGGCCAGAACCATTAACACTGACGCCATTTGCGTTTGTGCCGCTTATAGAGGCATTTTTGTCATATTCCAAATAATTTTTCAAGTGCGCGTAATCAATAGAAAACCCCCAATTAGGCGCGCTATCCAGCCAATAACCAACCCGTGCCCCGTAAAAAATGGGGGCTTCAAATGATTTGTCATTCCAGCTGACATCATTGAAATTAAGGTTGGTTTTGCCTTGATTTAAAGATAAGTCACCATTATCGATAAACGATTGGCCAGAATAGAAAGCCAAATTGATTTCTGCATTGGCGGTGCAAGCCAAGGTCAAGGTGCAGGTGAATAAGAGTTTTTTGATGAGTTTCAGCCATTTTTTGGAAAAAGCAGACCCCAGATTCATGCTCATTGGGTTGGTATCCTTTGCGTGTGTCATTGGAGGTTTTATGGGATGATATGGAATTAAAACTATAAACAGGTAAACATACATGAAACCGCATTTAGCTAATGCAACTCACGGATACTTAATAATATAAATATAAAATCTGTTGGTAAATCATACCATAAAATTATCATTTTTCCCCTATTTATGATGAGGCAATGTTGGTCGCGTGCTGTTATTTGCACATTTAATGAACCAAGCTGGCTTAATGGGCGCATATCTAGTGTAAGCGTGCCATGAAACCAGCAGCCCCATATCTTGTCCAGAAGCAATGCCTGCCATGAACTGTCCTGCAAAAATAACCGAAATAAACGAATTGTTGCCCCAGACCCAATGCGGGCAATGCGGATTTAAGGGATGCTTGCCTTACGCCGAAGCAATTGCCGAAGGCCGGGCCGACATTAACCAATGCCCGCCCGGCGGAGAACAAGGCATTGCCGATTTGGCGGCATTGTTAGGGCTGCCAGCCAAACCTTTGGATAGCCGCTATGGTAGCCATAAGCCAGGCCAAGTGGCTGTTATTATTGAGCAAGACTGTATTGGTTGTGTCAAATGTATAGACGCTTGTCCGGTTGATGCCATTATAGGTGCGGCAAAGCTTATGCACACGGTGATTGCCAACCATTGCACTGGCTGTGCGCTGTGTGTGGCACCTTGTCCGGTCGATTGTATCGTGATGCAGCTGTCACCGGAAGCCAACATTGGTCGGGATAAAAAACACCAGTCAGCTTTGGCCAAGCAGCGTTACGAGGCCAGAAATGCCCGCAAAGCCTTATTCGAGGCAGAAAAAGCACAGCGGGCAAGACTAAAAAAAGCACAATTGGCAGCCAAAAGTTTGGCAATGGGCATTTAAACTTAACAAACTAAGAGGCAGTCATATATGGCAAAAGCGAGTGATTTAAAACGTGGTATGGTGGTTGAAATTGAAGGCATCCCCCATGTGGTCAAGCAAGTCGAGGTAAAAAGCCCTTCTTCCCGTGGCGCAACCACTTTGTACAAGGTGCGCTTCAATAATTTGAAAACAGGCCAGAAACTGGATGAGTCCTTAAAAGGCGAAGATTTTTTTAAGGACTCTGACCTAAGCAAGGTAAAGGTGCAGTTTTCTTATAAGGATGGCGACAATTACATTTTTATGGACTTGGAGGATTATAGCCAATACGCTTTAAGCGGAGACGATTTGGAAGGCCAAGTTGCGTTTCTGACCGAAGGGTTGGAAGGTATAGTGGCCTTGTTGATAGAGGATGCCATTTTTGCTATTGAATTGCCCAGCTCAGTGGTGTTACCCATTATAGAAACACCGCCCGCCCTAAAGGGTTCGTCGGCATCGGCCCGCACCAAAACCGCCAGACTAGCGACTGGGCTGGAAGTGCAGGTGCCTGAATACATAGAAACAGACGAGCTGATCAAAATCAGCACTGAAACCGGCAAATTTATGTCGCGTGCCTGAGCCGTTTGTCATGTCAGGGCAATCTGTGGGCGCATTGCTGAAAATCCCGCAGGGCGGGTTTGTGCTGGAACGTCTGCCCAAACAGCCTAAAGCATTATTAAGGGCATGGGATGCGGCGGATGAATATCTGCTGGAATATTTGGCGGCGCAGGCATTGCCCGCGCCCGGTATGAAAGTGGTCATTGTCAATGACAGTTTCGGCGCTTTAGCCGTGCCATTGCACTCTTATTCACCGGTTGCCATTTCCGACTCTTATTTGTCCCAACAAGCCACACGCGACAACCTAAAAATTAACGGCTTTGCTGATTCATCTGTGCAATTGCAAGACAGTTTGGCAGTCAGTGATGGTCACATCGATGTGTTGCTCATAAAAGTGCCAAAAACCTTGGCGTTATTGCAATATCAGTTACAGAAACTACGCCCTCGGCTATGCGAATCCTCGCACATCATCGTGGCAGGGATGATAAAGGCGCTGCCCGCATCTGTTTGGGGGCTATTGGAACGCTATCTGGGGCCGACATCGACTTCATTGGCGCAAAAAAAATCCCGATTGATCTTTGTCAAATGGGATCGCGGCTTAACAGTGCCGGACAACCGTTATCCCGTGTGCTATCAACTGGAGGACACCCCCTACCTGATCAGTAACCATGCCAACGTGTTCTCACGCGACAGCTTGGACATCGGCACACGGTTTTTTTTGCGCCACCTACCCGGATCATCCGAACCCCTGGACATTATCGACTTAGGGTGTGGCAATGGCGTGGTGGGGTTGATGGCGGGCGTACACAACCCGAAGGCTAGCATATGTTTTATTGATGAATCGTTTATGGCAGTGGCTTCAGCCGAAGATAATTTTCGCCGCGCGTTCGGAAATTCAAGAAATGCGCAATTTTTGATAGCGGACGGCTTGACCAGAACAGCGGCGCAATCGGCCGATAGGGTGTTTTGTAATCCGCCCTTCCACCAGCAACATGCAATAGGCGGGCATATAGCAGCCACCTTGTTTCAAGGGGCTTGCAGGGTATTACGGAAAAATGGCCAGCTATGGGTGATTGGCAACCGCCATTTGAATTATCATCTGCCGTTAAAAAAACTTTTCGGCAATGTTGCCGTTGTGGCAAGCAATGATAAATTTGTGATATTGCGATCACTCCAACACAAGTGAAGGACGACGGGGGCTGAAATTGGCGTGAAGCGGCCTCAAAAACAGTGTTGCCTTTGAGTCCGCTTCGAGAATTTATTATGCGGGGGTTACGTTCTCTGCTTGCGGGCCTTTTTGGCCTACGGTGACTTGCATGGTCACTTTTTGGCCTTCGCGCAAGGTTTTGCGTCCGGTGCCGTTAATTGCACTATGGTGGACGAAAACATCTTTGCCACCTTCCTGTTCAATAAAACCAAAGCCTTTTTCATCATTGAACCACTTAACGGTACCTACAACTTGATCTGACATATCACACTCTTATTCTTTAAAAAAACGCCAAATTTAATGGCTTTATAAATCCCGGTCTTAACTAGCACAGCCGGCTCAATCTTTGTACAGCGGCTCATGGTAGCACTAAAATTGTACTAAGCGCAAAATATTTTATTGATAGTTCAGCTGTTTTTAAGTCATTAATTAAAGCTATTGGGGGCAACCAAAGTTAATGGTATGCTTGCCAAAACATTTGCAAGCCCTAGAAACCGCTAGGGGAAACGTAGCTCGGTCGGGGAGTGCGTATGGGCATCGGCCCAGCAGGTCTGTTTGGTATGGCAGCAAATGGGTAAAAATTAATTTAATGGGGCTTTTTAAATAAAGTCAATGGGTTAATATTTTTTTGTTGCCAGCTGTTAGGCAAGCAGATAGAAAATGTCATTTTAATTAATGGTCGCTTATGGCATAGCAGGCCATCATCGGTTAGAATTTCACAGTTTAAGTGTGCTTATTTATAAAACACCGCTAATGGGGTGGGCTAGTCGCCCATGCTTGATATGGCAGGTGTACACAAGTTTTTATTACAAAAGAAGGGGCTGCTCAGTGAACAATAAAAAGCAACTATTCGCGACTCTGGTCTTAATGGCGTCAAGCATTGGGACTGTCCGCGCGGACTATACGCTCAACCTAATGAAGGGGGTCACCAAAGTCAGTAATGATGTTTATGACCTGCACATGCTCATACTATGGATATGTGTCGCCATTGGTGTAGGCGTTTTTGGGACTATGTTCTATTCGATTTACCATCATCGTAAATCGAGAGGTCATGAAGCGGCCCAGTTTCATGAAAACACCACAGTAGAGATCATTTGGACGATCATCCCCACGCTCATTTTGGTGGCTATGGCTATACCGGCCACTAAGACACTCATGGAATTGGATGATGTGCAACAATCCGACATGTCTGTCAAAGTCACTGGTTGGCAATGGAAATGGGAATATGAATACCTCGACAGCGGTATCCATTTCTTCAGCAGCTTGGATGATGCCAGCAACAAGGCGCGCCAATTGAATTCCGGCATTGATCCACGTTCCGTGCCCCACTACCTGTTAAATGTAGATCATCCATTGGTCATTCCGACCAAAACAAAAATCCGTTTTCTGTTCACCGCCGCCGATGTTATCCATTCTTGGTGGGTGCCCGAACTGGGCTGGAAAAAAGATGCTATCCCAGGTTTTGTCAATGAGGCTTGGACATCCGTTGACCAGCCGGGCACCTATCGTGGGCAGTGTACCGAATTGTGCGGTAAAGACCACGGCTTTATGCCAGTGGTTGTTATTGCTATGGATAAGCCTGATTACGATGCCTGGGTTAAAAAGACCATTGATGAGGCTAAAAAAGGTTCTGACCTGAATGACCAAAGCCATGACGAGCTAGTGGCTAAAGGTGCTGACATTTACGCAAAAAATTGCTCGACCTGCCATTTGCCTGATGGTAAAGGGGTGCCCGGTGCTTTTCCTGCTCTGACCGGCAGTGCCGTGGTTAAAGGCGATATCCAAGCCCAAACCCACTTAATCCTGAATGGTAAAGGCGCTATGCCTGCTTTTGCCAAAATGTTGAAAGCTGACGAGTTGGCACAAGTCATCACTTATACCCGTAATGCCTTGGGCAATGCGGTTGGCGATGAAATCCAGCCTAAAGCCGTTCAGGCATTGTTGCCCAAAAAATCCACAGACGCCAAAAGCGAGGAAAAAGCCAGCGCACCTAAAGATGTGAAGGCTGATGCCAAACCGGCCACGCCGATTGCTGACCTGTCAAAAGACGAGCTGCTTGCTTTGGGTAAGACCGTTTACGCCAGCAATTGCGCATCGTGCCATCAGGCTGAAGGGCAGGGGATGCAACCGACATTCCCCGCTTTGGCTGGCAGTGCTGTTGTCAAAGGCGATATTAATGCCCAGATCAACCTGATATTGCAGGGTAAAGCTATGATGCCGGCTTTTGGCCACTCGCTCAATGCAAAAGACTTTGCTGCGGTTGTCACCTATACCCGTAATAGCTGGGGTGATGCCGCCAATGCGGTTGTCCAGCCATCGGCCATCCAAAAACTGCAAGCGGCTTTGCCGCCTGAAGAAGATGACGACTAAGGTCTTGCCTGGCTGTTTTTTGCAAACATTTTCCAATATTTGAGGTAATAAATTATGTCCGCTGTTGTAGCTGAACATGACGATCATCACGATGATCACGATCATGGCCCACAAAAAGGGCTGTTAAGATGGATAATCACCACCAACCATAAAGACATTGGCACCCTGTACCTGCTGTTTGCCTTAGCCATGTTTTTTATTGGTGGCATTATGGCATTGGTCATCCGTGCCGAATTGTTTGAACCTGGATTACAGTTTGTGGAGCCGCAGTTTTTCAACTCCATGACAACTATGCATGCATTGGTTATGGTGTTTGGTGCGGTTATGCCGGCTTTTGTCGGCTTGGCCAACTGGATGATCCCCATGATGATCGGGGCGCCGGATATGGCGTTGCCGCGCATGAACAACATGAGCTTCTGGTTGCTGGTGGCAGGTGTCTTGCTATTGGCCAGCACCTTGTTTATGGAAGGTGGTGCACCGGCAGCGGGTTGGACTTTATACCCGCCTTTGGTATTACAAACAGGCAAGGCTCTGCCATTTGCCATCTTCTCTGTGCATTTGTTGGGCATTTCTTCCATCATGGGCGCCATCAACATCATCGCCACCATTTTCAACATGCGCGCCCCCGGCATGACTTTAATGAAAATGCCCTTGTTTGTGTGGACGTGGCTTATCACCGCTTTTTTGCTGATTGCCGTCATGCCTGTTTTTGCCGGTGCCGTCACCATGTTATTGACAGACCGTTTTTTTGAAACCAGCTTCTTTGATGCGGCAGGTGGTGGTGACCCCGTGCTCTACCAACATATTTTCTGGTTTTTTGGTCATCCAGAAGTATATATCATGATTTTGCCAACTTTTGGGGTGGCATCAACCATTATCCCCGTATTTGCCCGTAAGCCCTTGTTTGGTTACAGCTCAATGGTTTATGCAACGGCCTCCATCGCGTTTTTGTCGTTTATCGTTTGGGCGCACCACATGTTCACAGTCGGGATGCCGATTGCCGGTGAATTGTACTTCATGTATGCCACCATGCTGATTGCTATTCCTACAGGCGTTAAAGTCTTTAACTGGACGGCCACCATGTGGAAAGGTTCTATGACCTTTGAAACGCCGATGTTGTTTGCAATAGCCTTTGTGGTGTTGTTCACTATGGGTGGCTTCACGGGGCTAATGATGTCCATTGCCCCATCTGATTTCCAATACCACGACACTTATTTCATTGTTGCCCATTTCCATTATGTGCTGGTGCCCTCCTCTGTATTTATCCTGATGGCTGCCGGTTATTTTTGGTTGCCTAAATGGACCGGCCACATGTACAACGAAAAAATCGGCCAATTGCATTTCTGGATGTCGGTCATTTCTGTGAACATCTTGTTCTTCCCGCAGCATTTCTTAGGTCTGGCAGGCATGCCGCGCCGTATCCCTGATTATGCCATACAGTTCGCAGACTGGAATATGGTGTCCAGTATTGGCGGTTTTATATTTGGTGTCAGCCAATTGTTGTTTTTGTACATAGTCATTGACACGATTAGAGGCGGTACGGGTGAAAAAGTGAGCGATGAAGTCTGGGAAGATGCCCATAAACATGGTTTGGAATGGACTTTACCATCACCAGCCCCTTACCATACCTTTACCACACCACCTGATGTGATCCCTACCGAACATCAGTGACATGTGGTGATAAACCCTTGGACACACCGCCGTCACAGGGTGGTGTGTCGGTCAGAAAAATGAATATAAAAACGAAAAATGTATTGACAGCTGTATTGTTGTTTGTAGTTGCCATTTGCATCTATGCTTTTGCTGTATATAAGGCTATGTCGCAATGAACGAAGAACTCAACAAAAAAAACGCCAAGCTTGTCCGTAACCTGCTGTTTGTGGTGATTGGCATGTTTGGTTTTGGTTTTGCTTTGGTGCCTCTGTATGATGTGCTTTGCGACATTACCGGACTTAATGGCAAGGTGGCTTCTGCAGCCGCCAAGGAAGAACGCTATCAGGTTGATCAAAGCAGGGAAGTGACAGTGGAGTTTTTGACGTCGCTAAACGAATCCATCCCCATGGTGTTTCGTGCCGAGACCAATAAAATAAAAATTCATCCGGGCGAGTACGTCACCGTTAATTTTTATGCCGAAAACAAGACCGATCATATTATGGTCGCCCAAGCAATTCCCAGCATATCTCCTGGCTTGGCGGCGGAATATTTTAAAAAAACCGAATGCTTCTGTTTTACCCAGCAGACATTCCAGCCTCGTGAAGGCAAAACCATGCCAGTCAGGTTCGCAATCAACCCGGAATTGCCGGAGCAATACAAAACCATCACGCTGGCCTATACATTTTTTGACAATACCGAAACATCACTTAAAAAATAGAGAGGAAGTTTATGTCTACACCTGGAGCCTATTACATTCCGAGTAAAGCCACTTGGCCAGTGCTTGCCACTGCCGGATTGGTTATCCTTCTGGCGGGTTTCGCCAATTATCTGAACGGTGCATCAATAGGCCCCACCATGATGATCGTTGGTTTTGTCATGTTTATCTTAATGTTGACAGGTTGGTTTGCGTTGCAGGCATCTGAAAGTGAATCGGGCATGTACAGCGCACAAGTGGGCATTTCATTCCGCATGGGCATGATGTGGTTCATTTTTTCTGAAGTTATGTTTTTTGCGGTGTTCTTTGGTACGCTTTGGTACACCCGCAACTTGTCAGTGCCGTGGTTGGGTGGCGAAGGCATAGGCGCCGCCACCAAAGAATTGTTGTGGCCCTCATTCGATGCCGTATGGCCTACCAATGGCCCAGGCCACTTGGGCGGAAAAATCGTTGACGGCAAGCCATCTGGTGAATTTGAATCAATGAGTGCGTGGGGTTTGCCTTTTTTGAACACCCTCATACTGTTGTCCAGCGGCGTGACCGTCACATGGGCCCACCATGGCTTGCTTGCCCAACATCGTGGCCAGCTGATAAAAGGCCTGATCGCCACAGTAGCCCTAGGTTTCTTGTTTGTTATCTGCCAGGCAATTGAATACCATGAAGCTTATACCGAGATGGGGCTTACCTTAGGTTCGGGCATTTATGGATCGACCTTTTTTATGCTGACCGGCTTTCATGGCTTCCACGTTTGTGTCGGTGCCATTATCTTATCTGTGGTGTTGTTCAGAAGTTCGATAGGGCATTTTAAACCAGAAAACCATTTCGCTTTTGAAGCGGCGGCGTGGTACTGGCATTTTGTTGACGTAGTTTGGTTGGGCTTGTTTATTTTTGTCTACATCCTATAAATAAAAGCTGCGTGACCCGGAAAAAGCGCTGCATCGGTAGCGCTTTTTTTTTGCCGGCATTTATTGTTGTTGTAGATGGGCGGCTTGTCTGTTTTTCTCAATGTTGGCGCCAATGCCATGGGGGGCTATCAAACCGGAACGGAAGGCGATAAACACAAAAATGAACAGCAATAGTGAAAGCCCAATGCGTACTGTTAACGCATGTACGGCTTGTTTGGAATGTTCCTCGGGTTTTCTTACAATTAAGTTATAAAGCGCAGTGCCCAAACTGGCAATAATCAGAAGAAAACAAGCAATAACAATAATTTTTATCATTTTGTTGGCAAATAGTCAGGTTTTTTTTGCTATTTTGGGTTATAAAAGGCTATTTGCCAATAGCTTATTTACAAGCCCATGCCCAAGTATCTAAACCAATACCAAGGAAACCTGCAATTACTGCCTACGCTGGCCTATATTGTGCTGCTATGGGTATTGATCCAATTAGGAAACTGGCAGCTCGAACGTGCCGACCAAAAACAACAGCTACTGGTGCAACAAGCTACGGCATTGAATGACAGTGTGCTAGATTTATCGGCAATAGTCCCTGCGGGCGAAGATACGCCACGTTACCGGCGGGTTACGGTTTCCGGGCATTATGACGGGCAGCATCAATTTTTATTGGACAATCAAATCCATGATGGCAAGCCCGGCTATCTGGTACTGACTCCGTTTATTTTCTCTGGTCAGACACGGGCCGTTTTGGTCAATCGTGGCTGGATACCATTAGGACAAAACCGTTCCCTTTTGCCTGATGTGGCGCTCGCGTCGCCCATCAGCACAATCAGCGGGCGAATTAATCACTTCCCCAGCATTGGCTTGCTTTTGCCCGGTGCCGAACAGCCTTCAGCAGGGTGGCCTGCCCGTGTCCAAGTTGTTAACAGCCAAGTATTGTCGGAAAAACTAGGGTATGCTTTGTCACCTTATCAAGTCGAATTGGCGGAAGACCAGCCTAATGGCTACCAACGTGATTGGCGGATGTCCAAACTGATGCTGCCAGAACAACATAAGGCGTATGCCTACCAATGGTTTGCCTTGGCATTTGTGCTTACTTTACTTTTTATCCGCTACAGTGTTAAAAAACGTGATGATTGACCAACAACGAAAAAATCATTTGCTGATAGTTGCTATTTTTGCAATGACTATAGTGCCTTTCATGGTTGCTTGGAGTCTAAGAGGCAATACTACCCTGATAAACAAAGGCACCAACCATGGCCAATTAATAGTGCCTCCTAAACACCTTGATTATCATGAGTGGCATGGTTTCGATGCATTTTCCCAACAAAACAAGGGGGAGTTGCAAGGCCATTGGTTAATTGTGAATATTATCCCTAAAGCAGAATGCGTCAAGACCTGCCTTGAGGCCATCCTAAAAACCAAACAATTGCGGCTGATGCTGAGCAAAGACTTGCCCCGCGTACGTCGTCTGGTTTTAGTGTTGGCACCGCTGGCAACCGATTATGCCGGACAGCTGTGGCTTAAGGATTCCGTGTTATGGCGGCTGAAAACGCCTGATGCCAAAGATGGCGAGCTGCTTTATGACAAGTATTTGCAGGACACTGCAAAACTGGATGATCAGATGGTTGCCCGTTTGACCGCCAATGAAAAGCCGGAGCTGGCCTTGCATTCTGATCTGCTTCGTTTCCAGCCGGACAATTCTGCTGTCACGCAAATAAAATCAGTCAGAACGGATGGTAACCTGCCTGATGGTATGGTGTTCCTGATAGACCCGTTGGGCAATCTGATGATGCAATATGAACCGGGTTTTGACCCCTATAAAGTCAAAGATGATCTTATGCATTTGCTGAGAATTTCGCAAATTGGTTAGTGGAAAATAGAAAATGTTCAGAAAAGTAACAGGGTTTGGCATTATTTTGGTGCTAGCCATCATTGTATTGGGTGCTTATGTACGGCTATCCGGCACACAACCGGCGTGTACCGATTGGCCTGCTTGTATTGACGGTGTGTTTTCAATCACGGCTCTACATGCTGAAGGACTAACCAACGCCGGATTTGACACGGCGAAAGCCAGTCTGGAATTGTGCCAACGTTACCTGTTGGCTATCATGGTGCTGGTGGCGGCCATCGTGGCACTGATGTCATTTTGGCAAAAAAATTACCGTATTGTGGTTATCACCTCGGCTTTTGCTGCCACCCTGCTTTTGGTGCTGCAAGGGTTGATGGGCTATCTGATAGTCAAATTCCATGGGATGCCGATACTGGCCTTGTGTGACACTGTGCTGCCAATGCTGGTCGCTTGGCTGTTAGCGGGACTATTTTTGCGGGGTGCTGTCGATAAACCCGTCCGGCAGCGGCAAGGCGGCATTTTCGCTTGGGTGCTGGTTGCCCAAGCTGTTCTGTTTTTGCAGATCGTGCTAGGCGTGTGGCTAAGCGTTAATAATGGTTCCACAGTATGCAGTGGCTTTCCGCAATGCAATGGGCAGTGGTTGCCACCGGCTGATTATGCCAGTGCCCTGAATTTCCTCAATGGCTTAATGACTGGCTACACGGGTACATTGTCTTTTGATGCTTTGATCGCCGTCAGCCTATTGCATAGGGTGGCTGCTCTGGCCACCTTCACTGTGCTGAGTGTGTTGCTGTTCAAGACCACCACTGCCAACGCCAGCAAACCGCTCAAAAACTCTGGCTTAGTGCTTGGCTTGTTGTTGTTCCTGCAAATGCTTGTTGCGATAGTGGCGGCAAAATGGGCCATGCCCGAATGGCTTGCCGTGCTGCATCATAGCTTGGCTGTCCTGCTGATGTTGCCGTTAATTGCCATTAGTTTTTATAGCCGTTATGGCGTGGCAATATCCGATCAGCCTGTTGCAGAAATCCAAGTTGTCGTGCCGGATAGTCAGGAAACACTACAACCGGTTGCGCCAGTGGCAATCACTGATTATTTGCAACCCGCCCCTGAATCGCTTTATTTGCGCCTTAAATCGCAATTGCAACGCACCCGTACCGGTTTGGGCGGGGTGCTGTCCAGCTTGCCGCTAGGCCAAAAGGACATCAACCGTGACTTGTTGGAGGAAATTGAGGCCAGCTTGATTATGGCTGATATTGGTATCAATGTGGCCACTGACATTATCCAGCAGCTGACCCAACGCATGGAGCGCAACCAGTTATCCGATGCGGCATTACTGTCAGCCGCGCTTAAAGAAGAGTTATTGGCCATTCTCAAGCCTTGCAGCCAACCGCTGGTCATTCCAGAAAAAGACGGCCCGTTTGTCATTTTAGTGGTGGGTGTGAACGGGGCTGGCAAAACAACTACCATCGGCAAATTGGCCAAACGCTTACAAATGCAAGGCCATACGGTGATGCTCGCAGCGGGCGACACGTTTAGGGCGGCGGCAGTTGAGCAGTTACAAACATGGGGTGAGCGTAATAATATCCCCGTAGTGGCGCAGCATACTGGTGCTGATTCGGCATCAGTCATTTATGATGCCGTGCAATCGGCACAAGCCAAAAAAATCGATGTGCTGATTGCTGACACGGCAGGGCGCTTACACACCAAATCCAACCTGATGGACGAGCTTACAAAAGTCTCGCGCATTATGGGCAAATTGGATGACACAGCTCCCCATGAAGTGCTGTTGGTTTTGGATGCGGGAACAGGCCAAAACGCCTTGTCACAAGCAAAAATATTCAACGAGGCGGTTAGCTTGACGGGGCTGGTGCTGACCAAATTGGATGGCACTGCCAAAGGCGGGGTTATTTTTGCACTGGCGAAACAGCTGGGTTTGCCTATCCGCTATATTGGCATTGGCGAAGGTATTGATGATTTACAGGATTTTGATGCCGAGCTCTTCGTCGAGGCTCTATGCGTCCAAGACTAAGTTCCTGTCATGCTCAAGTTCGCTAATGTCTGCAAACGTTATCCGTTGACAGGCGATGTGTTGCGGGGGGTCAGTTTTCATTTGCAGCGTGGTGAAATCGCTTTTCTGACTGGACACTCCGGTGCCGGAAAAAGCACCTTGTTAAAATTGATAGCACTCATGGAACGCTGTAACAGCGGCGAAATCTGGCTGGACGGGCAGAAGCTCAGCCACGTCAAAGACAGCCAGATACCCTATTTGCGTAGGAAAATGGGCTTTATATTCCAAGACTATAAATTATTGCATGACCGCACTATTTTCGAAAATGTGGCGTTGCCATTAATCATCGCCGGTTATGGGCATCAAGAGACAACCCGCAAAGTCCGGGCGATTCTTGAGAAAGTAGGCTTGGCTGGCAAGGAACATAAATTTCCATTGGCTTTGTCAGGTGGCGAACAGCAACGCGTTGGCATTGCGCGTGCCGTGGTCAATAAACCGCCTATTATTATTGCTGATGAACCGACCGGTAATCTTGACCCTGAACTTTCAGAAGAAATCATGAGCTTGTTCGAAGGCTTCCAACAAGTGGGTGTCACTGTGCTGATCGCCTCGCACGATATCGCCTTGATTGAACGGATGCACCATCGTGTCCTCAAGCTTGAACATGGCCGACTGTTTTCGGTGTAGGTCATGAAATTAAGAAGACGCAAGCAGACACAAGAAGTCAAAGTGCCTAAACAAGCCAAGCCGTTGCGGCAGGAGGTTAAGCAAAACCGTGCCGCAGGTGGTACGGCTAAGGATAAATTGATTATCTGTAGGGATTTGCATATTCAAGCATGGTTTTACAGTCTGCTCCGGTTAGGTAAAACGCCGTTTGCATCAGCCATAACTATTGTAGTATTGGCTATTAGCATTGCCTTGGCAGGCAGTTTTCAGCTGCTGCTGATCAATTTCCAGCAAATTGCCGGCAATTTCCAGACATCGGCCCAAATCTCCTTATTTTTACGGGAAAATATCAACGAAAACAGGGCACGCATACTGGCCGACACGCTGCGTAAGAACCCTGCCATCGAATCAGTACAGGTTATCAGCAAGGAACAAGGGCGGGCATTGTTTAAAACCTTTGGCAGTTTTGGTGCCGCCATTGATATGTTGGACGAGAACCCATTGCCGGTAGTGATAGAAATCATGCCTAAAAACACTTTGGATGATGACGGTCAAATTGAAACATTGGTCAATACCCTCAAACAACGGCAAGAAGTCGACTTTGTCCGTATGGACATGGAGTGGCTGCAACGCTTGCAAGCCATTATGGCAGTTGCCCGCCGGCTGTTTGTCGCGCTCAATACCTTGTTGGGGTTTGCTGTCTTGTTCATCACCGGCAACACCATCCGTTTGGAACTGAACAACCGGCAAGAAGAGATTATGATCACCAAGCTAGTGGGCGCCACCAATAGTTTTATTGCCACGCCTTTCATTTACAGTGGTTTTTGGATTGGTTTTTTCGCGGGTGTGTTGGCGTGGTTTATTGTCGCTTTGCTGATGGTGTCGCTGAGGGTACCTGTTGAGGCTCTGTCTGCCCACTACAATGGCAATTTTCATCTGTTGTTTTTAAGTGTGGCTGATAGCATAAAGCTTATTTTGGTTTCCGCATCACTTAGCATGTTAGGTTCTTGTTTGGTTGTGTTTAACCAGTTAAACAAAACGAATCCCCAATAGCTGACCATAGCACTTAAAAAATAATTAGCACTCCTATCAGGTGAGTGCTAAAATTTAGCCAAGTTCTCATAGTGCAAGGGGGTAATCATGAATAATGTATTGGCTTTATCGGCTAATTTATCAGTCGGGACATTCGATTCTTATTTAAATGTAGTCAGGCAAATTCCTAGGATGTCGTCTGAACAAGAACGCGAATTGGCAATAAAATTTAGGGACAGCGGCGATTTGTCGGCGGCGCGGGAATTGGTGATGGGCAATTTGCGTTTTGTCGTGCATGTTGCTAGAGGCTATAGTGGCTACGGTTTGCCTTTGCCCGATATTATCCAAGAAGGCAACATCGGTCTGATGAAGGCAGTCAAACGCTTTGACCCCGATATGGGGGTACGCTTGATATCCTTTGCCGTGCATTGGATTAAAGCCGAAATTCACGAATATGTGATTAAAAATTGGGGCATTGTCAAGGTTGCCACTACTAAAGCCCAACGCAAATTGTTTTTTAACTTGCGTAAATCAAAAGAAGATTTGGGTTGGTTGTCCAACGATGAGGCCACCGCCATAGCTAGTGACTTGGGTGTGGAGGTCAGTGCCGTCTATGAAATGGAAAAACGCTTGGGGAATCGGGATATGTCCTTTGATATGTCGGCCGATGACAGCGACGAAGAAAATTTTACTGCCCCCGCGCATTATTTGCAGCAACATAACGCCGACCCAGCAGAACTCTTGGAAAACGCCGACTGGGGCGGGCACGAACACGACGTGTTGACTGAAGCAATGGCCAGTTTGGATGAACGCAGCTACGACATTGTCTCCAGCCGCTGGTTAAGCGACAAAAAAGCAACTTTGCACGAACTGGCCGAGCGTTACAACGTATCTGCCGAACGTATCCGTCAGTTGGAACAGAATGCCATGAAAAAACTCAAACAAGCGTTTGTGCTGGTGGCTTAAATTGGGTTTGGCGGCATAAGGTTAGCGCGGGGCACCGGGTCAAGTGCCAGTATAACCTTAGGCGAAAACCGCACATTACCGCTTTATGCTGGGTTTTGCTTTGCCCGTATGGCCTCTTTTTCCTTGCCATGATAATGCGGCTGATGCGTGGCAGACCTTCGGACAATAGCTTGGTCATGTAGGTTGATGCCGCACATAGCAAAGGCTTGGGAAATGTGCTGTTACAAACTATGTAAAATCTAGTTGACAGCCAAGCGATTTACGTTAGTATTTGATGTTATTTACCTGATCTTTTTCATTGTAACCAAACACTAACCCTATGACTACTCCTGTTACATTAACTGCCGCCGCTGCCATAACATACGCCCAAACATCCACTAATCAAATCATAGTTTACGACAGTGGCACTAATATAGCGGTTAATGCAGACGCATTGGTCAAGCTAGGTGTGCAACTGGTTAAGGTGTATGATACTAATGACTATCTTTCCAAGGGTGGCTTCATTTCCGCTATCAGCGTAGCCGATGTATTGGCTTTGGCCCCTAAAATGTTCAGCACCTACAACGCGGCCATGTTATTTAGTAATGTGGCCGATACTGCCCAAAACGTTGCCGCCAACGCAGCGGCATTGCTTAAAATAAACTCCCAAGTAATTGGTATGACGGTGACTGACACGGCTAAGAACATTGCTGCCCAGTCCACCCTTTTCTCAGTGGGCAGCGAGCTTACTACGTTAATCATGGATGGCACAGCTTATAAAGGGGCCAGCACGGTTGCAGGCACATGGGCAATCAATTTGACGGCATCCGCCGCTGCTACATTGTCGGCAGATGGCATGACCGGTGGCGCGATCCAAGTCACTGACGCTGGCGCAAATATTGCCGCCAACGCCAACGCCAACGCCTTAGCCCTGCTGGGCACGCAACTGCTGCAAGTGCATGACACCAATGAATATAACACCAGTGGTGGCTTCCAATCTGCCATTAATGTTGCCAATGTGCTGGCTTTGGCCGCCAAGACCATCAATGCAGTCGGCAAGCCCATGCAGTTCGGCAACGTGGTCGATACCGCCCAAAATGTTGCCGCCAACGTAGCGGCACTGCTTAAAATCAGCTCCCAATTGATCGGCTTGACGGTCAATGACACGGCCAAAAACATTGCAGCCCAACCTGCTATTTTCACCTTGGGCAATACACTAACCGGATTGGTGATTGACGGTACGGCTTTTAGTGGGGCCACCACTGTCAAAGGCGCATGGGCCATCAATGTCAGTGCCGCTGCCGCCGCTACACTGTATGCCGATGGCATGACCGGTGGTGTCATCCAAGTGTCCGACACCGGCGCGAATATTGCCGCCAATGCTGATGCGTTGGCCAAGCTGGGTACGCAGCTGCTGCAAGTCTACGATACCAACGAGCTTAATTACTCGGGTGGCTACCATGCCAATATCAGTGTTGCCGATGTACTGGCCTTAGCACCGAAAATGTTGGACAACTTGCACAACTCCATGTTTTTCCCTCATGTGCTAGACAGTACCCAAAACATTGCCGCGAATCTCGATGCCATGCAGGCCTTGGGTCTGCAAGTCAGGGGCATAAGCTTCACCGATGCAGGCACACCAACGCTAACCCTCACGGCCGGTCAATACAGCAATGATGCCATTGTCGTAAAAACCATTACCACCAAAGCCTTTAATCTTGTCATCACACAAGTCAGTGTTGCCAATGCGGCCAGTGTGTTGGCCAGTCATGCGGCTGTCACCATAGCAGTGACGGATTCCGCCGCAAATGTGCAGGCCAATTTGACCCTGCTGCAAACCGAGGCCAAAGCCGGCCAGTTGGCGGGCATCACCCTGACCGACAGCAGCCCTTCCTTCACAGTGTCCGCCAGCCAATTTGTGGCCAGCAGTGGCGTTTGGGGGCAAATCAGCTCAGCCTACCAATTGGTTGTGACCGGTGCAACGGCAGCCAACGTTGCAACCCTGCTGGCCACCCCGATGGGCCAAGGGGCAATCACTGGCCTATCAGTGACTGACAGTGCGGCGAACATTGCCGCCAACCTGGACAGCCTGCAGGCCGGTGCGGCAAAGATCACCGGCCTTGCCCTGACCGACAGCGGCACCCCCACCCTGGCCATCACCGCCAGCCAATGGGCCAACGACAGCGGCATCCTGAACCTGATCAAGACCGCCTACCAAGTGTCGGTCAGCGGCATAACGGTGGCCAATCTGGCCGCCCTATTGGGCAACAGCCATGTGGCCAGTGCCAGTGTGTCCGACAGCGCGGCGAACATTGCCGCCAATCTGGACAGCCTGCAGGCCGGTGCGGCAAAGATCACTGGTATTGTTCTTACCGACAGCGGCGTCCCGGGTTTGGCCATCACCGCCAGCCAATTGGCTAATGACAGTAACGTGATAAAAATGATCACCAGCCATTATAATTTGGTTATCACGCAAGTTAGCATTGCCAATGCCGCCAGCGTGCTGGCGAACCATGCTGTGGCTGCCATAGCAGTGACGGATTCCGCCGCAAACGTGCAGGCCAATTTGGCCCTGCTGCAAACCGAGGCCAAAGCCGGCCAGTTGGCGGGCATTACCCTGACCGACAGCAGCCCTTCCTTCACAGTGTCCGCCAGCCAATTTGTGGCCAGCAGTGGCGTTTGGGGGCAAATCAGCTCAGCCTACCAAGTGGTTGTGACCGGTGCAACGGTAGCCAACGTTGCAACCCTGCTGGCCACCCCGATGGGCCAAGGGGCAATCACGGGCCTATCAGTGACTGACAGCGCGGCGAACATTGCCGCCAACCTGGACAGCCTGCAGGCCGGTGCGGCAAAGATCACCGGCCTTGCCCTGACCGACAGCGGCACCCCCACCCCCACCCCCACCCTGGCCATCACCGCCAGCCAATGGGCCAATGACAGCGGCATCCTTAACCTGATCAAGACCGCCTACCAAGTGTCGGTCAGCGGCATAACGGTGGCCAATCTGGCCGCCCTATTGGGCAACAGCCATGTGGCCAGTGTCGGTTTGTCCGACAGTGCCAATAATGTGTTTTCA
>CAJAWH010000099.1 GCA_903945605.1 uncultured Methylococcaceae bacterium
TCTTCAATCCTGACTTGCAGCAATCGGCGGTTATTGGCATCTAGGGTGGTTTCCCATAACTGTTCCGGGTTCATCTCGCCCAGTCCTTTGTAACGCTGGATGTGCTGGCCTTTTTTAATTTCTTTCATCATCCATTCAAATGCTTCTTTAAAACTCGCCACGGGGTGTTGCCGTTCGCCCATTTGCATGTAAGAGCTTGGGCTAAACAAGCCCGCCGTTTCATTGGCGTAATTGACGATGGTTTGATAATCCTTGCCATTGAAGAAGGTGGACGGCAAGACAAAATGCTTATTGATGCCGTGTTGGCGTTTGTTGATGTTAAGCGCAAAATCTTTTGCTGATCTGTAATCCAATTCAAACACAAATATCGCTTTATCTTCCGAGTCGGTCAACAGTTGTTGCAGTTTTTGCAGCCAAGTTTCCAATTGGCTTTTATCTTGCCGGATGTCGTCGGTGATGCTGTCCATAAAACAGAATTGTTCAAGGAACAGCACATCGTAACGCCTGCCCAAGCGGTTGATGACCCCCATCACTTCGGTATGGTTTTTAGCCAAGCGTTCCAGCCCTTGGCCTTGGATAGGCGGGGTGGCTTCATCAGTAAACAACTGGGCTTTGTCCAATGCCAGTTGGATAAGGTATTCATGCAATTGCATGTCGTCTTTTACGTAATACTCTTGTTTGCCTTTCTTGATTTTGTAGAGCGGTGGCTGGGCTATGTAGATATAGCCCCGTTCTACAATTTCCGGCAATTGCCGATAAAAAAATGTCAGCAACAAGGTTCTGATATGAGAGCCATCCACGTCGGCATCAGTCATGATGATGATGCGGTGGTAACGCAATTTGTCGATATTGTATTCATCTTTGCCAATGCCGCAGCCTAAGGCGGTTATCAGCGTGCCAACCTCTTCGGATGAGATCATTTTATCGAAGCGGGCTTTTTCCACGTTAAGGATTTTACCTTTTAACGGCAAAATGGCTTGGGTGCGCCTATCCCGGCCTTGTTTTGCCGAACCGCCCGCAGAATCCCCTTCCACTAGGAACAGTTCAGACAAGGCGGGGTCTTTTTCTTGGCAATCGGCCAGTTTTCCGGGCAATCCGGCAATGTCCAAGGTGGTCTTGCGGCGCGTCATTTCCCTGGCTTTACGGGCGGCTTCCCTAGCCCTTGCCGCATCAATAATTTTACCAACAATGGCTTTGGCAATTTGTGGCTTTTCTAGCAGGAACTCTTGCAGCTTTTCATTCATGGTCGATTCAACCAGCGGCTTCACTTCTGAAGAAACCAGCTTATCTTTGGTTTGTGATGAAAACTTAGGGTCTGGCACTTTTACCGATAGCACAGCGGTCAAGCCTTCCCGTGCATCATCGCCGGTGGTTTGCACTTTCTCTTTTTTTGCCAAGCCGCTGCTGTCTATGTATTGGTTGACTGTGCGCGTCAATGCCCCCCTAAAACCGGCCAAATGGCTACCGCCTTCACGTTGCGGAATATTGTTGGTGTAGCAGTACACGTTTTCTTGGTAGGAGTCATTCCACTGCATGGCCACTTCAACAACCACGCCTTCTTTTTCGGCGATAAAATGAAACACTTCAGGGAACAATGGCGTTTTGTTTTTATTCAAATGTTCGACAAATGCGCTGATACCGCCTTCAAACTCAAACACATCTGAACGTTCGTCGCGTTCATCTTCCAAGCTGATACGGACACCGGAATTTAAGAATGACAGTTCGCGCAAGCGTTTAGCCAATACATCGTAATGGAATTCAATATTAGTGAAGGTTTCGGCACTGGGCTTAAAATTAATCAATGTGCCTGTGCCTTCGCAAGGCCCGACCACTGCTAAAGGGGCAACAGGGTTGCCCATCAAATACTTTTGCTTATGCAAAAAGCCATTTTTTCGTATCTCCAAATTCAGTTCTTCAGACAGTGCGTTAACCACCGAAATCCCCACACCATGCAGGCCACCGGAAACTTTATAGGCATTGTCGTCAAATTTTCCGCCCGCATGTAACACGGTCATGATGACTTCCGCCGCTGAGCGGCCTTCTTCTTCATGGATATCGACAGGTATGCCCCGACCATCATCGGACACGGTCACAGAACCGTTTGTTTGGATAATCACTTTTACTTCTTTGCAATAACCCGCCAAGGCTTCATCAATTGAGTTATCGACCACTTCAAAAACCATGTGATGTAAACCAGAACCATCATCCGTGTCGCCAATATACATGCCAGGGCGTTTTCTTACTGCATCTAACCCTTTAAGAACTTGAATATTAGTACTATCGTATTGATCGTTTTTGTTGCTCATGATTGTTAGCTTTTCCTGTTGTGTGGCGAATGTTCCACGTGGAACATCACGCCAATTTCATGTAACCTTGTTCCACGTGGAACAATTTATAAGCTTCTAATTGTGTTAGATCGCCAAATTCAAGTAATTCGGTGCCGGTAATAAACGTTTGTGTTTGCATTGCCGTTAAACAGGCCAATAACTTGGCACGGTTGTTAGGGTCCAACTCGGCAACAAAATCATCAATCAAAATGCACGCGTCATTGCCTTGCTGATTAATCAATAGTTGCACTTGTGCCAGTTTAAGGCTCATGACCAGTAATTTTAATTGGCCTCTTGACACAAAATCCTTTGCCAAGCGTCCATCAATCAACAATTGAAAATCCGTCCGGTGCGGGCCACTATGGGTAAAGCCGTAGCGGGCATCTTTTGCCAGATCATCCGCCAAAGCTTGCGCTAAGCCTTTGTTGCCGTCCCAACCCGACAGCAGTTTTAAATGAATCGCTTCGGCTTTGAAAAAACGTGCCAGGATGCCGTTAAAAACCGGAATGAATTTCTCTAAGTAGTGTTGGCGCTGTTGATCGACTATTGTACCGTAA
The DNA here is from genome assembly GCA_903945605.1 of uncultured Methylococcaceae bacterium. Taxonomy (GTDB): domain Bacteria; phylum Pseudomonadota; class Gammaproteobacteria; order Methylococcales; family Methylomonadaceae; genus Methylovulum. The sequence continues at coordinate 2,885 of CAJAWH010000099.1, forward strand.
TACGCAACTTCTTTATCCCAAACATTAATATGTGCCAAGTCATGCGACTTTAATAAAGCATTCCTTTGTTGCAGGGCTTTTTTGAAGCGTCGCCAGATAGGCAAAAATTGCTGGTCATCATTAAACACCCCCCAGTCCAAAAATTCCCTACGCAGTTGCGGGCCGGCATCCAACAGTTCATAACTTTTGGGGTGGATGATTTGCAAAGGCAAGCAGTAAGCCAAATCCGAACGGTTTTGGCTAGGCTGCTGGTTGATGCGTATTTCATAATGCTTGCCATCCATTCTTAGCCCTAACTGGCACTGGCTGCCATTAGCTTGGGCCACTTGCCCAGTGACAATCAGCTGGTCATGATCAAAATGGATGACGGGTTTGACCGAAACGCTACGGAAAGATTTGGCACGGCCCAACAGATAAATCGCTTCCAATAAAGCGGTTTTACCACTGCCATTGGCACCGTACACAAAATTCAGCAAAGGGGAGGGGGCAATCGTTTCGTCTTGGATATTCCTGACATGATGGATAGCCAATTTTAACAATGCCATGGTGGTGACTGTTTACAGCCTCATGGGCATGATGATGAATTTGTAAGCGGATATGACGGGGTCATTGATAAAGCAACTGCTGGAATTGCTGGCAATAATAACGGCCGCTTGCTCCGATTCCAGATTAGATATGGCATCCAGCAGGTATTGGGCATTGAACGATATGGATAGCGATTCGCCGCCATATTCAATAGGTAGTTTGTCTTCCGCTTCATCATGAGCTGGATTATGGGTGCTGATGCGCATAAATTCGGCATCAATATCAAGTGTCACGCCTTTGTATTTTTCATTGGCCAGAATGGCCACCCGCGTCAGGGCATTTTTAAATAAATTCCTGTCAACTAAAATGGCATCAAAGAAAGTTTGCTGAAAAACTTTACTAAAATCTGGGTATTTGGCATCGACCAATTTTGCCAAAAACACCACATCTTGTATAGAAACCCGTACATTGTTAGCTGAAAATTCAATCTTAAGTTCTATTTCGGGGTCATCTAACAAGCGGTTGAGTTCCAACACGCCTTTTCTGGGCAAAATAATGCGCGTCTCACGACCGGTGGCTTCATCCAAAATATCTTCATAAATGGATAAGCGGTGACCATCAGAAGCCACCAATTTTAACTTGTCATTGCTGATATTTAACAGCAAGCCATTCAAATAATAACGCACATCTTGGTTTGCCATACAGAATAGGGTCTTATCCAATGCCTTTTTAAACTTACCGGCATTGATATAGAACGCTTCTTCATAATGGGGTTCGGCAAACTCAGGGTAATGCTCGGCGGGCAAGCCACTTAAACTAAAACGGCTGTGTCCTGATGACAGTTTTATTTTATCCTCATGCTGCTCAAACTTGATATCGACCCCGTTGGGCAACAATCGGCAAATATCCAGAAATTTACGGGCAGGTACAGTGACCGCGCCGGTCTGTTCCGATTCAAGGGCAATAGTGGCAATAATTTGTATTTCCAAATCGGTGCCCGTCAAAGTTAAAGAATCGCTGGTCAAGTTCACTAACACATTGCTCAAGATAGGCATGGTCTGCCGTTTTTCGATCACACTGACAATCTGTTGTAACGGGGTCAGTAATTTTTCCCGATTAATAATAAATTTCATATAGCTTTACTCTATTACTATTAGCAATTAAAAGTTCTGTGGAAAACCCAAATTAAGCTATAAAAATTAATAGGATATCGATTAATTAACAAGACTTTTGGGCTGTGTGCAAGTTGTGGGCAATTAGGGGCCGGATTTTTGGCATCCACTTGTCCACAACGTTATACAAGCAGTAGTGGCACTTAGTAACATAGTTATCCACAGGCGGTAAAATGAAATGTGACTGGCGGTGTTGCCCGTTTTAGCCACAATCAGCATATCCTTAATAATAGTATAAATATCTTAAAGCTATTATTATTAGTGTTTGAAAAAATGTTGAAAAGCCATTATATCAATTGTTTTTCAACGGGTTATGTAAAATTAAACTGACCCGTGCGGTTGTGGATAAGCTGTTGGCAACTAAAATGCCTATCGACCGGTCTTTTTTACCAACAACTTTAACCACAAAAATAGCTAAGCTTATACACAAAGTTATCCACAGGCTGTGCCAGTGTTGCTTGGTGGCAGACCGTTTACCCGCTGCCTAATGCGCTAACGTCCTCAGCAAGTTGGCATAATCCTCTGCCAATTTATGATCTGATTCCTTCAGCTCGGCCACCCGCTTACAGGCATTAATCACCGTAGTATGGTCACGCCCACCAAATGCCGAACCAATCTCGGGAAAGCTTTGCGAGGTAAGTTCCCTAGCCAAGCACATGGCGATTTGCCTGGGACGGGTCACTGTTTGTTTGCGGTTTTTTGACGATAAATCAGCAATCTTGATTTTGTAATATTCCGCGACAGTTTTTTGGATATTGTCGATACTGACCAATTTGTCTTGCAAGGTAAGCAAGTCATGCAACGCTTCTTTAGTGAACTCAATGGTGATGGCACGTCCGGTGAATTGTGCGTTGGCAATGACCCGCCGCAGGGCGCCTTCAAGATCGCGGACATTGGACGGGATGCGCTTGGCAATAAAAAAAGCCACTTCTTGATCCAAATCGACATTCACCAAAGCCGCTTTTTTCATCAAAATGGCGGCGCGGGTTTCCATGTCCGGTGGTTCAATCGACACTGGCAAGCCCCAACCAAACCGGGATTTCAAGCGGTCTTCAAGGCCGACGATTTCTTTAGGGTACTTGTCACACGTCATCACCACCTGATGCTTGTTTTCCAAAAGGGTGTTGAAGGTGTGGAAAAACTCTTCTTGTGATCGTTCCTTTCCGGCGAAGAACTGGATGTCATCAATCAACAACACATCCATTTGCCGGTAATAGCGTTTGAAAGCGTCGATGGAATTTTGCTGCAATGCCCGCACCATATCCTGCACAAATTTCTCTGAGTGCAGGTAAATGATATTGGCATTAGGGTTTTTTTCTAGCGCAGCATTGCCAATGGCGTGCATCAAGTGGGTTTTGCCCAGGCCGGAACTGCCATAAATAAGCAGTGGGTTATAAGCCCTGCCGATATTTTCGGACACTTGCAGCGATGCCGCCCGCGCCAACTGGTTGGATTTGCCTTCAACAAAGGTATCGAAGGTGAACGAACGGTTAAGAAAATTTTCGCTGGTTTTTTTTGCTTCCGGCGATTTTGGATGGACACTGGAGGGTGCGGGGGCTGACGATTTTTTGGTGCCTATTTCCAAGGACAACACCAATGCACCGTTTGAAAATTCTTGGATGCTTTGCTCAATTTTAGAGAAATAATGTTGTTTTACCCAATCCAGCACAAAACGGTTGGGGGCAAGCAACTTGATTTGGTTTTCTACTTCCAGCGCTTGGAGCGGGCGTATCCAAGTGCTGTAATCGGCACTGGGAATTTCGTTTTCCAGTTTGATAAGGCAATTGTCCCAAATGTTGCTCATTGGTTTACGGTTAGCTGTTGGGTTAAGGGAATGAGGCCAATTATAGCGGACAAAAAGCGGGCGTGGACAACAAAAGAGAGACTTACAATTGACAGCTTAGCTACTTTATCTTATTATCCAGAGTCTTTTTTATCCGTTTTTGGTTAATCCTTATCAGCAGGTCTTAGTAACATGAAAAGAACATATCAGCCCAGTAAAATAAAACGCGTCAGAACCCATGGTTTCCGCGCCAGAATGGCAACCGTTGGCGGCCGTAAAGTGTTGAACGCACGCCGGGCGAAAGGTCGCGCCAAGTTGACAGTATAGTTGGGTGGCGAGCAATTTGGTTTTCCACGGCTGCATCGGTTAACCAAGCCGGGCGAGTTCCAGCGGGTTTTTGCCCAGCCCCAAAAATCCAGCGACCGGTATTTTACTGTATTGGCGGTCAGGAATGATTTAGGCCATGACAGACTGGGTTTGGCCATTGCCAAAAAAAATATAAAAAAGGCAGTGGACAGGAATGTGATTAAACGGACGGTACGGGAAAACTTTAGGATACAACAAAATATGGGAAATATTGACGTTGTTGTCATGGCCCGTCGGGATGCCTTGGAGGTATCGCCGGACATTTTAAGAAAATCATTGGAAAAGCACTGGCTAAAATTGGTATCCCGATGCGCTTTATGCTCATAGCTGTCGTTAGGTGTTACAAATACCTGATTAGCCCCATGCTAGGCCCCCGCTGCCGCTTTTATCCAAGCTGTTCAGATTATTCATTGGAAGCCCTGCAACGTCATGGCACCCTTCAAGGTAGCTATCTCACTCTCAAACGATTATCCAAATGCCACCCATTCCATGCTGGTGGCATTGATCCTGTTCCTGAAAAATTGGGTAAATAATAATGGACAATATAAGATTTATACTGATCGTCACGTTTGTCATGCTAGTGATCTTGTTGCAGCAGGCTTGGGAATTGGATTATGGCCCGAAGCCTCCAGTGGCAGCGGTTGATGCGGCGGCACTACAAGCCAAAGAAGATTTGCCCGATTCCGCCAATCTGCCCGGGCAAGCCCCTGCCAGCAACGCCCCCACCACAGCGGCAAGCATTCCGGTCACACAAGCGGCCCCTGCTGCGGTGATAAAAATAAGCACCGATGTGCTGGCTTTGGAAGTGAACTTGCAGGGCGCCACCGTACGTAGCCTTGACTTGTTGCAATATCCTGTACAAAAAGATAACACCATTGTCAATAAAGTGCGTGGCTTATTGGGTTTGGAAGCCTCAGAAAAAGACTATAAGCCAGTCCGCTTGTTAAACCCTGCACCAGAACGGTTGTTCGAAGCGCAAAGCGGGCTGATAGCGGCCCCTGATTCTGCCGCTGCGCCTAGCCACTACAGCAATTTTGCCAGCGAGAAAGCCACTTATGTCCTGCCTGAAGGCCAAGACACCTTAACTGTGCCGGTCACTTGGACAGACAACAACGGTTTGGTGGTGACCAAGACGTTTGTTTTAAAACGTGGCAGTTATGAAGTGACATTGGAACAAAATGTCAGCAATAACACCGGCAAAGCTTGGGCGGGCAGACAATACAGCCAATTGCTGAAAGTCCCTTTCAAAGAAAATTCGGGTGGTTTTCTGACCGGTGGCCTTAGGGCGTATGATGGTGGCGTGGTTTACACCGAAAAGGACAAATACAAAAAAGTCAGCTTCGATGATATGGAAAACGACAACCTGGATGCCGCCTCGCTGGGTGGTTGGGTTGCTATGATCCAGCATTATTTTGCCACCGCTTGGATTCCACCCGCCGACCAAGAAAATCATTTTTACACTAAACACCTTAATGAAGGCCGTTTTCTGATTGGTTCGTTTTCGCCGATGACCACAGTTGAAAACAACAGCTCGGCCAAGTTTGTCAGCCATTTGTTCTCTGGCCCTAAAATCCAACCAATGATGGAAAGTGTCGCCAAAGGCCTGGAACTGACGGTTGATTACAGCGTATTGACTTTTATCGGCAAACCCATTTATTCGCTGCTCAATCAAATACACAATTTGGCCGGTAACTGGGGTGTTGCCATTATTGGTGTCACGCTAACCATAAAATTGTTATTCTTCCCATTGTCACAAGCGGGCTTCAAATCCATGGCCAGAATGCGCAAAGTGCAACCGCGCCTGAAAGAGCTGCAAGAACGCTTTGCCGATGACCGCCCGCGTTTCAACCAAGAAATGATGGAGATGTACAAAAAAGAAAAAGTCAATCCGTTAGGTGGTTGCTTGCCCATTTTTGTGCAAATACCGGTGTTCATGTCTTTATATTGGGTATTGAGCGAAACTGTCGAGTTCCGCCAAGCGCCGTTCTTGTTATGGGTGCAAGACTTGTCTGTGGAAGACCCTTTTTATGTGTTGCCAGTCATTATGGGCATCACTATGAAAATCCAACAAGGCTTAAACCCGCCGCCGCTAGACCCGATACAGGCTAAGGTGATGCGTATGTTCCCTATCGTGTTCACGGTTTTCTTCCTGTTCTTCCCGGCCGGTTTGGTGTTGTACTGGATTGTCAACAATACCCTGTCCATCCTGCAACAAACTTATATCACCCAGCAAATCGCCAAAAACGACAAATAACGTTTTTGTTGTTGGCCCGCGTGAACACAGCAATCCCCGATACCATTGCGGCTATCGCGACACCGCCAGGCAATGGCGGTGTCGGCATCATCAGGCTTTCCGGTACTATCGTGCCGGAACTCGCCAAACAACTGATCAACAAACCACTGCAACCCAGGCTAGCGCACTATACGGCCTTTCTTGACCACGATGGCAGCACCATCGACACCGGCATCAGCCTCTATTTCCCTGCCCCCGCCTCTTATACAGGTGAAGCCGTTTTAGAGCTTCATGCCCATGGCGGTTCGGTTGTCCTTAATTTATTGCTTAAACGCGCCCTTGCGCTAGGCGCAAGACTGGCAAGACCGGGCGAATTCACCGAACGGGCTTTTCTGAATGGCAAGCTTGATTTGGTGCAGGCCGAAGCCGTCGCCGATTTGATCACCGCCACCACCGAGCAATCGGTGCGTTCCGCGCAAAAATCTATGCAAGGGGTGTTTTCGCATAAAGTCAACGCACTGGTTGAAGAATTGACCGAGCTGCGCGTTTATGTGGAGGCCGCTATTGATTTTGTCGATGAAGAAATCGACTTTTTAACGGATGGTGTGGTGCAAGCACGCATTGTCACATTACAACAACGCATCAGCCAAATCCAGCAAACCGCCCGCCAAGGCTGTTTATTGCGCGATGGCATGAGCGTGGTGCTGGCGGGCAAACCCAATGCGGGCAAATCCAGTTTGCTGAATGCCTTGGCGGGGCATGATGCCGCTATTGTCACCGATATAGCCGGCACCACCCGTGATGTGCTTAAGGAAAGCATACAAATCGACGGGATGCCGCTGCATATTATTGACACTGCCGGTTTACGCGATGGGGGCAAAGCGGCTGATGTGGTCGAGCAAGAAGGCATGCGCCGTGCCCGTATTGAAATCGCCAAAGCCGACAAGGTGTTGTTGCTGATGGATGCACGCGAAGCAGAACCGCAAGACTTGCTGGACAGTCTGCCCGAACGGCTTGATGTGACCCGCATCAGCAATAAAATTGATTTGTTGGGGCTTGCCCCAGCCCTTGTGCAAACCGACCAAGGCACACATATTTATTTGTCAGTCAAAACCGATGCCGGTATGGACTTGCTCAGGGAACACCTCAAGCAAAGCGTGGGCTACCGTGCCGATGCCGATGATGTTTTTATAGCCCGCTCCCGCCACTTGCAAGCATTAAATGCCGCCGCTGAGTTTATCCAATCCGCCTTGCAACAACTGACCTTCAACCAAGCCGGGGAACTGGTCGCCGAAGATTTACGCCAAGCCCAACAACACCTTGCCGAAATTACCGGCGAATTTAGCTCGGATGATCTATTGGGTAAGATTTTTTCCAGTTTCTGCATAGGAAAGTAACCCAGTAAAACAAGCGCAAACAACCACCCAACAAAGCCAACAAAACAAGCCGCTTAGCAAATTACCGCTTGCCCTTCCCTTCTCATTTTTGCCTTTACTTTGCCTTTTTTTACCCCTATATCACCTCAATTGCATTTAAATGGGTAACACAATGAAGATCACAATAGAGAAGCGCATTAACAAAGACGGGGACAAGGAATGCATCGGCCTAGTTTATAAGAAACTTTGCAACTGGTCGAACAGATCAAGGCCAAACGGATTGCAGAGACCGCAACCGGTTAACACGGCTTCACCGACACCAACAAGGCAAGCACTAACTTTTACGCTTTTTTCAACAACGTGATGGAGACCCAAAGAACCAACGCAAGCGGCAAAACTACCAGCTATGGCAAGAACAGACCTGAATCGTTTGTTAAAATGGACTGTAATCAGGCGGTACTTGACACCGCATCAACCTTACTGCTCACCAGACCATCCGCCAGCCTGATGCTGATCTTGTCGTTAACAGCCAGTTGCTTGATTGATTGGATAAGTTGACCGGTATCAGGCAGGCTAACCAGTGCGTAGCCGCGATCCAGCGTTGCCAATGGGCTGACGGCATGTAAAGTTTGGCTTAATCGGGTTAGCTGCTGTTGGTGTTGCTGCAGTTGGTTGTGTTGGGCGGCATTTAGGCGCACTGCCAAAAACTCGCTTTGTTGCCGTAGCTGGCTGATCTTTATGGATGGATGATGCCGTTCTAGGTACGCCGCTTTGGCTTCGGTTTGGCTTTTGTAGTGGCGTAGTTTGTTGTGCATGGCTTGTAGTAGCCGCGCCTGTAATTCGCCCAAGCGCTGGGTGTTTCTGGTCAATTTTTGTCCGGGATGCTGTTGTTGCAGGCGTTTTTCTAGCCAATCCACGGTTTGTAGGCGTTGCTGGTGTTGCCGGTGATACACCGTTTTAAGGCGACCTTCCAGTTGTCCAAAAGTGGCTAGCCAAGCCTGTTGGTCGGGTGTGGCATATTCTGCCGCCGCCGATGGGGTGGCGGCGCGTAGGTCGGCGACAAAATCGGCAATAGTGAAATCGGTTTCATGACCCACAGCCGAGATGATCGGGATGCGGCTGGCAAAAATGGCGCGGGCTACACGTTCTTCGTTAAAGGCCCATAAATCTTCCAAAGAACCGCCGCCACGTCCGATAATCAGCACATCGCAATCGCCACGCTGATTGGCGTTGGCAATGGCTTGAGCAATATCGAATTGGGCTTTTTCGCCCTGCACGGTCACCGGATAGATGACCACGGGGAGGGCGGGGAAACGCCGTTTTAATACTGTGAGCATATCGTGGATGGCCGCGCCGGTCGGCGAGGTGATCAGGCCAATGCAGCGGGGCAACGGAGGTAGTGGTTGTTTATGCTCATTGGCAAACAGCCCTTCGCTGGCCAGTGTGTTTTTTAAGGCTTCAAAAGCGCGGCGTAACGCCCCGTCACCGGCCTCTTCTATCAGCTCCACAATAAGTTGATAATCGCCGCGTGGCTCATAAAGGCTCACTTGTGCCTTGACCAACACCTGCTTGCCATTTTCTGGCTTCAGGCCACCCCGGCGTTGTTGGTTTTTGAATTGAGCGCAGCGTATTTGCGCGTTGGCATCTTTGAGCGAAAAATACCAATGCCCGGAAGCGGGTGTCGTTAAGTTGGATATTTCACCTTCCACCCAGACACTAAAAAATTGTTCGCCCAATAAGCGGTTGACCGAGCGGTTAAGCTGGCTGACAGATAAAATGTTGTCAGCAGAGGGTGTATATCTTAGGCTCATGCGCTTTTATGACCCGCATATAGGATTAGACACACGACATAAAACAAATCGGGTAATTCAAATAGGTTTGTATAGTGGTTGGTGACTTTTGCCAGATAGTCGGGCTGCTTAGCTCCTTTATTCAATAAAAAATAACCAAGATTGAGACCATTTTCTTTCACTGCTTTGAAGCGTAGCTTCAACAGCCAAAGCCCAATGAAAAATGTAAGCAGGAACATTGCAAATAACGGTAGAAATATTAGGGCTTGGTGCATGTTTTCAAATTACTATGATGAATCGTATATTAAGCAATTACTTCCAGTATTGTGGGCGTTATGTTGGCGCAATGCTTCGCTGCTGAATCAGGGCAATATCCATATAAATCAGCCGAGCAACAACTGCATTATGGGTCGACAGTGGTGGCTTGAGTGGGCAAAAATCCCGCTCAGCCGAAGCGCGGGATTCGTGGAGGGCGTAACATCAGTTAGTTAAGCAGTCATGCCAAGCCCGCCAGACCTTGAGACTGGCGGGTTTTGGCATTTTAAAGCGGAACAAACAGGGTAGCTAAGAAGGGCGTTGCTAGCTAAACTTTATTTTAAGCGTTTGGCGGCAATCCGCAACCTTAAGGCATTCAGCTTAATAAAGCCTTCGGCATCTTTTTGGTTGTACGCGCCTTGGTCTTCTTCAAATGTGGCGATACTTTCATCAAACAAGCTGTCGGTGCTGGACTGGCGGCCCACCACAATGACATTGCCTTTATAAAGCTTCAACCGGACTTTGCCGTTGACATTCAGCTGCGATGCATCAATCATGGTTTGCAGCATCTTGCGCTCAGGACTCCACCAATAGCCGTTGTAAATCAATGAGGCATAACGCGGCATCAGCTCATCTTTCAAATGTGCCACTTCGCGGTCTAAAGTGAGTGATTCAATCGCACGGTGTGCTTTTAACATCACCGTACCGGCGGGGGTTTCGTAACAGCCGCGTGACTTCATGCCCACATAGCGGTTTTCGACAATATCCAAACGCCCCACGCCGTTTTCACCGGCGATCTTATTCAGCTTTTCCAACACTTCGGCAGGTGAGTGGGCAATGCCGTCAATCGCCACAATATCACCTTGCTGATAATCCAATTCAATATAGGTGGCTTGGTCGGGGGCTTGTTCTGGGGCAACCGTCCAGCGCCACATGTCTTCTTCAGGCTCCGCCCAAGGGTCTTCCAATACGCGGCCTTCGTAAGAAATATGCAATAAATTGGCATCCATGGAATAAGGCGAGGATTTGCCTTTTTTCATTTCTACAGGAATACTGTGTTTTTCGGCATAAGCCAGCAGGGTTTGCCGCGAGGTCAAGTCCCATTCCCGCCACGGGGCGATCACATGAATATCAGGGCGTAGCGCGTAAGCTCCCAGCTCAAAGCGCACTTGGTCGTTGCCTTTGCCGGTCGCTCCGTGCGAGATGGCATCTGCACCGGTCTCGTTGGCAATTTCAATCAAGCGCTTGGCAATCAGCGGGCGGGCAATCGAAGTGCCCAATAGGTATTCGCCTTCGTAAATGGTGTTGGCGCGGAACATGGGGAATACAAAATCACGCGCAAATTCTTCGCGTAAGTCGTCGATATATATTTCCTTTATGCCCATAGCTTGGGCTTTGCTACGGGCCGGTTCGACTTCTTCGCCTTGGCCTAAATCTGCGGTAAAGGTGACCACTTCGCAAGCATAAACATCTTGCAACCATTTGAGGATCACGGAAGTATCCAAGCCGCCGGAATAGGCCAACACCACTTTATTAATTTCTGACATCACACTACACCCTAAGGTTAAAAATGCCGCTAATTATAGCTGAATTTGCCATTTCCGGCAGAAGTCCGTCTGACCTCATTTGTATTCAATCAAAAACCGCCGCTGTTGCCGCCAGCGGTCCCACCAATAACTGAGCTGACCGACACTAATGGGGATTTGCTGGATATGGCTATGGATACCGTACAATAGCAAAGTGGAAGGGGAGGCTTGTTTCCATTTGGCGCGGAAAGCCGAACGCAAGCTTAGCCCCATGTACAGCCCAAACATGGCACATAACGGCAACAGTGATTGTAGCATTACAACAGCGGCAACAGTGGCAACCGCTATGCCTATTAGCACCAAACTATGGCGGGCGTTACGTCGGCAGTCAGATTGCCATAACGGGAAAGTGCTGCCTGCCAAGCGCTGGGAAACTTCAGCATAGGCATAACCGGCACGGAAAGCCCGCCGCCAATAAGCTTGCCAGCTGGTGATGGCCAGATCGTGCTTAGTCATGGGCTGGTCGATATGCAGGATTTTATAGCCTGCGGCGCGGATTCTTTGGCATAACTCGGGTTCTTCACCGGCAATCAAATCTTCACTAAAGCCGCCCACTTGTTCTAAAACCGATTTACGCACCAATGCGTCGCCGCCGCAAAATTCGCTCTCGCCCGCCGGGTAAACCCAATCCAAGTCCAACACGCGGTTATACAGCGATTGTTCAGGATGCAGCTCGCGGCGATGCCCCCACACCACAGCGACCTGCGGGTCGTGCAGGGCAGTTAGCGCGTGGCTGATAAAGTCAGGATGCAGCAAGGTGTCACCATCAAGGAACAAAAGCGTGTCAGCTTGTGCCACCCGCCAGCCCGCGTTGCGGCCCAAGGCGGCGGAAGGCCGCTGAGGTTGCACGGGGATTACCCGTACACCTAAGGCAGCGGCTCGTTCTGGACTGCCGTCGCTGGAGTTGGAATCGACATAAATGATCTCAGGCGGCACTGCGCTGAAACGATGGCTGGCCAAAACCGATTCCAGGCATTTGACCAGCCTATCACCTTCATTGCGCCCTATCACCACTACCGATAATGCAGGGCGTTGTGACTTTTCCATCAAGGTCTCCTATTGGATAGTATGTTGCCTATCAAATGCCGTAACGGATGCCACCGTCAAGCTTTGCAGTAGGACGGTATCCAGCTTTGTGCCAGCATGTAATCGGGCACTTCGTTAAAATCAAAAGCTTCGCCGTCTTTTACCATTTGCTCAATGTCAATCAGCATGGCAACTTCAGGGATGTCGGCAAAGAACAGCTTATACAGCGGGCGCACCATCATTTTGGAGACTTTCATACCGATGGGGCCTATAAAATTGCGGCGCTGCCCCACATGGGCAATTTCATCGATGGTGATTTCATCCAACAATTCGTGCAAACGCTGGCACACTTCCGGCTCGTCTTTCAGAATGTCATCAAATAACTGATGCAAATGAAAATAGTAAGTCACCCCCATCAGTTCGGTGACAAAAGCGGGCGGGTCCATCAACACACCAGGCACTTTTGGGAATTGCCTGTAAATCCATTCCTTGGTGGGGCTTAATGGTTGCCATTCGACACGGTCGAGGCCGCAAGTCTGCAACATTTCATCAAACAACCGCCAATGGCAAAATTCTTCTGCCAAATGTACCCGGCTGATTTTGTCTTCTAGGCTGTACGAATGGGCCATATCCGGTACCACATCCCAAGCACCTTTAATGCCAACCCATTCGTGGCGGGCAAACTTATACATGCTGGTCAGCATTAAAGTCATGCGGTCTATTGACTGCACATCATCAATAAAATCAACATAGTTGCGGTAAAAAACATCGGGGTTTGCCAAAGGTGTCCGCAATCTGACTGGGTTGGCCTTAAAATAGTTCAGTTTTTCACGTTTTTTGGCAAGGTCTTGCTCCGCTTCAAACAACTCCCCGCCGTGCTGTTGGGTAAATTCCCAATAATCAACAAAGTTGTCCTGCCGTTGTTGCTTGTTTGCTGGGGTGAATATCGACAGAAACTTATTTTGCGCCATAATGTCTTGCTCGGGTGGGTTGAAAGAAGTTTGATAAAACGCTTAGTTAAGGCTCATTTTTAAGGCGGCGACGGTGGGCCAAGGCGTCAGCACTAAAGCCATGCATAACATGGCCATTAAAATATTAAGTTGTGCGTCAATGGGCAGGCCGCTACCGGCCATTTCCACGGCATTGCTGGCAAAAATGAGCACCGGCACATACAGCGGCAATACTAGCAAGGACAAGATCATGCCGCCACGGCGCAAGCCTACGGTGAGGGCAACGCCAATGGCACCCAACAGGCTTAGCACCGGCGTACCCAGTAACAGTGTCAACAGCAATACACCTAAAGACTGGCTGGGCATTCCTAACAGCACCGCCAATAACGGGGCTATCAGCAATAACGGCAAGCCTGTCACCAACCAATGCGCCAACACTTTGCCTAGCACCAACAGCGAGGGAGGATGCGGGCTTAACAACAACTGTTCCAACGAGCCGTCATCAAAATCGGAACGGAACAGGCTATCGAGTGACAACATGGCAGCCAATAGCGCGGACACCCAAATAATGCCGGGGGCGATGGCTTGCAGCAAATGCGGCTTTGCACCCACACCCAGCGGGAATAAGGTAATCACCAAGACAAAGAAAAACAGCGGGTTGGCAATTTCCGAACGGCGGCGCAAGGCCAATAGCAGGTCGCGGCGGATAATGGCGAAAAAAGCGGCGGATAAAGACATTAGCTTAAGCGAATCCGGTGCACATCGGTGCTGGGCAGGTTTAAATCGTGGTGCGAGGTTAACACAATCATGCCACCTCGGTCACATTGTTCTGCCATTAATTGCTCGCTTAGGGCAATGCCTTGTTTGTCCAGGGCCGTGAACGGCTCATCCAAAATCCATAGCGGGCTAGGTGCCAGCACTAACCGGGCCAACGACAAGCGGCGTTTTTGTCCAGCGGAGAGTGCTTGTGCGGGCATATCATCAAACCCCGCCAATTGCACCCGCGCCAGTGCGTTTTGGATGGCATCCGCATCAGCGGATGCTTGCGCCGCCAATGCCAAGGCA
>CAJAWH010000100.1 GCA_903945605.1 uncultured Methylococcaceae bacterium
TTGTGCAAAAACTGATAGATGAAGATAGCGACAACAAAGTGTAGCAAGTTGCTACACTTTGTTGGCCTTGATGCAATAAACAACAATTGAAGCTACTTTTTTGTGAGCATAGTGTGAGGCATGATCTGGGCAAATAGTCAGCGTCCAGAGGAGGCAATATGATGGATTTCGCGATTCACCTCCAAGCACGCGCCCCTGAGAGGAATATATGGCGAGCTTACAGTATCACGGGCGGTCAAGATTTATTCGGGGATTGGATTGTTGTCCTCAGTTATAGCCGGATCGGTGCGAAAGGCGCGATCAAGACCGCCCGGTTAACTTACGAAGCCGCAGTTCGCCATTATGTGCGGCAATGTCTGAAGAAACGCGATGCCCGTAGCGGCGGCAAGTCGGGAGGTTTTCGCACCCTGATCTTGTTCCGCATAGAAGCACTGGCGTTTTTTTGTTCATGGTTTTGCCAAGAATGAAAGAGGCAACATAGACGCTGACGAATTGGCGGCGGACATGCTGAATTATGACGATGCTGCGCTGGGCAGCGCACAAGAAAACAAGACTTTGTTGAGGTAATCTGCCATGAAAAAACAATACCGTAGCCGTTTGATGGCCTCCGTGCATGAAACCGCCGAAGGTTTGCATGAAGCAAGGGTAATGGACAAAATCACCTTGCGCCAATTTGACGAACTGTGCCTAACGCCAGTCAAGCCCTTACAGCCCGAAGAAATCCTTGCCATAAGGCAACATGAACAGGCAAGCTAAGCCGTCTTTGCGCGGCACTTGAATGCCACAACCAGCTTGGTGAGCCAATGGGAACGCGGCGAAAAACAGCCCCAAGGAGCTTCGCTCTTTTGTCGCCAAGAACGGGCTTGAAGCCATTGCCTAAAGAAATACCCGTTCATGCCAGTAGTGGCAATATTTTTGCCGATTTGGGGCGACCCGATGCCGAAGAAGCCCTTGCCAGTGTCTTCCTAGCCTAACAGATTGCAGAAATCATTGAACGAAAAGAATTAGCCAATCAGAAGCAGCCAAACTCATGGGGCTAGATCAACCCAAGGTTTCCGAGTTGGTGCGTGGTCGTCTATCCGGCTTTTCAACTGATCGCCTTCTAAGATGCTTAATGTCACTAGGCCAAGATGTCGAAATTGTTGTCAGAGACAAACCACTAGACCACTCCAAAACGCATATTAGCGTCATTGCAGCTACACATGGACGTTTGTTTTCATGCCCTCTGAGAAGCATCAAAAAGAACGCCCTGCCTTCGGGATTAGGTGAAAGACCATACAAAACATCCCTATTGTCAGATAATGAGGCAACCTGCCATGTGCGGCAATGCATTAAGAAATGATAAAATGCGCCCAAATTTATTGGGATCGTCTATCAAATGATACAAGCCACCTATTATTGTTATTGGGGAAAAGCCCAAAAAGACAGTCAGGAAAACGACGACACTCCAAAATATCACTTGCTGCCTTACCATTGTTTGGATGTGGCGGCGGTGGCTGATGTTTGGTGGCAGAACAGCCATTCTTTACGCCAACAGTTTATGGGAATAACGGGTCTGGATGAGGAACAGACCCATGCTTGGTTGCGTTTTTTTATCGCTTTGCACGATTACGGCAAATTTGACTTACGTTTTCAGCGCAAAGCAAAAAAAGCTTGGGAAATAGTTAATCCAGAATTAAGTGCGATACCAACTCAACTGAACGAGTTAGCGATTAGAAATTACTACCACGGCCCTGCGGGGTTGTATTGGTTTTATCAGGACTTCCAAGAGCGGTTTAGTTCTGGTGATGGCTATTATGTTGAAGATAATGAGGATTGGGACGGCTGGTATAGCTGGTTGGCTCCTGTCGTTGGGCATCATGGCGTTGTGCCGAAAGACGATGAAAAAGATGCGAGAAATTACTATCAATTGGCGGCAGGCTTGGAACAATTACTGGAAGCGTTCAAAACAACGCGTCACCAATGGTTGAAAGCACTGGAGGAATTATTCCTTACACCTGCCAATTTGTCGTTAAACGATACGCCGCCACTGCTAAAAACGACTAAAAATAAACAATCTCCCTCAACTATGCTGGCAGGATTCTGTGCCGTCAGTGACTGGCTGGGTTCGTCAGAGCGGTTTGTTTACGATGATCAACCTTGTGATGATTTAAAACTGTGGTACGAAAACCGTCTGGAAAAAGCAGAGAGTACTTTGCAAGACGCAGGTGTCATCAGCCAAATCCAGCCTTACCAAAACATTGAAGCGCTGCTTAGCGGACACAAACCACGGCAAGTGCAATGCCTGATCGACCAACTGCCCAAAACCCAAGGCCTGACCTTGATTGAGGCTTCCACCGGTTCCGGCAAAACCGAAGCGGCATTGGCTTACGCTTGGCAACTGCTGGCTTTAGGTTTGGCTGACAGCATTGTTTTTGCCTTACCCACCCAAGCCACTGCCAATGCCATGCTTAACCGTTTGGAACGAGCCGCGCCATTGTTGTTTGCCAACCAAACCAATGTGGTGCTGGCCCATGGCAGGGCAAAATATCAAGAGCATTTTATCAACCTGAAACAAGCCTGCCGCCCTCGCACCGCACAAGGCGAAGAAGAAGCCTGGGTGCAATGTGGTAACTGGCTGGCGCAAAGCCGCAAACGGGTGTTTTTGGGGCAAATTGGTGTGTGTACCGTCGATCAGGTGTTGGTGTCGGTATTGCCCGTCAAACACAAATTTGTCCGTGGCTTTGGCATAGGGCGTAGCGTGTTAATCATTGATGAAGTCCACGCTTACGACAGTTACATGTACGGTTTGTTGGAAGCAGTGTTGGAACAACAGCGTTTGGCAGGTGGCAGTGCAATTTTGTTATCAGCCACCTTGCCCTACCAGCAAAAAGCGCAACTGGCGAAAGCCTGGGCTTGCCAACTGTATGCTGAAAAAAAGGCTTATCCGCTTATTAACCATTGCAGCAATGGTAAAACATGTTCCTTCGATTTAACCGATAGGCCAGAGCAACATCCCAAGCCTACTACGGTGCAGTTGGAGCTGATCAAAGCCCCGCAACTCATTCCCGATGATGGCTTTATCCAACGGATACTCGATGCGGTGGCACAAAACGCCCAAGTCTGTTTGGTCTGCAATCTCGTCGCAGTGGCGCAAGAACTGTATCAGCGGATTGCCGAGCAGATGGGGAAAGATAGGAGGTTTACCGAAGACCAATGCCTGCTGTTCCATTCCCGCTTTATCTTTGCCCACCGCCAAGAAAAAGAGCAAAGCGTGCTGGATTTGTTCGGCGTACCATCTAAGCCTGCCGATGCCAGACGTAAAGGCCACGTTTTGATAGCCACGCAGGTGGTTGAACAATCCTTGGATTTAGATTTCGACTGGCTAATCACCCAGCTTTGCCCTGTGGATTTATTGTTCCAGCGCATGGGGCGGTTACATCGTCATGCGACCAATAATGCCTTAAGGCCGCTGCAATTTGCCCAGCCTATTTGCACCGTGCTGCTGCCCATAGAAGACAATTACGAATTGCACGAACTCATCTATGGAAATAGCCGTGTGTTATGGCGCACCCAACAGTTTTTACAGCAAGCCCCCGAGTCACAAGTCAGTTTTCCGGCAGCTTACCGTGATTGGATTGAGCCCGTTTATGATGAAGATACGTGGCTTGATGAACCGGAATGTGTGCAGAAAAGCTATCAACAGTTCCTAACTGACAGGGATTCAAGTCGATACAACGCACTGTCCAACGTAAAACGCAACCCGAATCTTGATGACAACGACAGCAACGTGTCTGTCTTGACCCGTGACGGCGAAATGAGCTTAAACCTCGTCCCCTTTTACACCGATACCCAAGGCAATCGACGATTGATGGACGATCAACAAGTTGATCGCTTGGATGATAGTAAACGCTTGGAAGCTATCAATTTAAACAGCGTAGCCATACCAAAAAATTGGGGCAATCATGGCAAATTGCCGGAAGCCGATAAAGAAGGTTTTATTTGGTTGGATATGGAAAATAATGATGATGGTTATTTTAGTGTTGAGCTAGGTGACTGCTCTTATTTTTATCACTCCAAAACTGGCTTTGAAAAAAGGGAACCACCAAACTTAACAACCACCTGCTGAAAGCAAGGTGGGTTAGCGCGGGACACAGGGGACTAAAGTCCACCCACATTGTGTCCCGCGCTTGTCGAGTAGTTTTTTGAACCTTGATGCTAAAGCTAACCGGCTAAAGCCGGTGGTTTTAACCTTAAGAATTGAAATAAAATACGGAGATATAGTTCTTTGGTTCACTTACCGCCGCCGTTTCAATAATCGCCAGAACTTTTCTCCTGTGACAGTTCCACTGGAATCCAGTGCGCAGCCGAGGAATTTTTTCCCATCTCTATCAACAGCAATCCATATCCAACAATAGTTTTTTTGAACTAATATGGCTATGCATCTCATCCAGCTTTATCACCTGTACTGGTTCATCCTTTTTTATGGCATCCAACTGTTCGCCAAACCCCTGATCCAGTTCAAAATCGTTACATGACTGAACTTTAGTATGCCGTCAATAGACCTGAAAGCTCCAATGCCTGCCGTTTCGCCGCATTATCTCCCGTGGCGTTGTCCGGTCGTATAGCGATGGTTGTAATCCTTGCATAAATAGAGCCGCCGTCCTTTCGCTATGCCGTCTTTGCAACTCGCTGGATTACAACATTTTGGACAGTCCATCGCTACCTCCCCGGCGCAGCTAATAATCAAGCCTTTCTAATAAAAAAAGCCGCACGTTATTTCGGCAGGCATTGCTGGAATGACGGTTTAACTTAAATAGCAGTCGAATGATTACTGCACTAGCCCTGAGGTCTCAGGGAACGAATGTATTCAGCTATCAACTTAAAACTGAATTACGGTTTATCCCCGTCTCTACGGGGAACAATGCAAATCTTAACATGAATTTTTGATTTTTTTTAACTTTAAACTTAATTACTTGTATTTTTATTTTTTGAGTTTATAGTAAGCCACATCTTTTGTGATGTGGAGATCACACGATGCCTGAAAATTGGGAAAAATTAGTTGAGCTTGTAAATAATGCATCAGCAATGACAGTTGCTGTATTGGCTTTAATTGTTGCGCTATCAGTGATATGGAAAAAATGAACAGGAATTTACCATGAGTTTTAATTTGTTAAGCGTTGCTTGGATACCAATCCAACACCAAGGCAACTACCAAAAAATAAGCCTACAGCAACTCTTGTGTAGCGAACAAACGGGGGCTGTATGTTTACCTCGTGACGATATGGAATTGGCTTGCTTGCAATTGTTGTGCGCCATCACCCAGGTGTTGTTTTTGCCTAGCGAAAAAAATGAACTGTTGAAATACCTGAAAAAACCAATAAGTGCTGACATTTATAAGAAGGCCTGTTCCGACAAAATAGATTGGTTTGATTTGAATCATCAGAAAACGCCATTCATGCAGATACGCGGGGTTAAATCTACCCAACCAACGCCGATGGATAAATTACTGGCTGGCGTTGCCGACGGCACTAACAAAGCCTTTGTCAATCCGCAAGGTTTGGCGGAAGCCTTATGCGGCGGCTGTGTCGCCATTGCCTTGTTTAATGCCGCCAATAATTGCCCCAGCATGGGTGGCGGTTTTAAAGGTAGCCTACGCGGCAACACTCCCATAACGATATTTATAAAAGGCCGTGATCTTCGGGAAACGGTTTGGCTGAATATCCTCAGCGAAGAAGCTGTGGAAGAATTTATGCCCATGCCTTGGCATGAGCGCACCAAAGACCAGTTGCCGAATTATATGGAACCCGTCAAAGCCGACAGTAAAATCCCCGTTTCCGCCATCGGCCTCAATCGTGGTTTATTGTGGCAACCTGCACATTTTGAATTGTTGCCGCCTCAAACCATAGGCCGTTGCAGTTGCTGCGGCTGTGAAGAAGCTGTTTATAACGGCTTTAACAAAGCAAAATTTAGCTACACCATAGAAGGCGTTTGGCCGCATCCCTTATCGTCCCGGATGTTCAGCATCAAAAAAGGCGATAAAGAAGAAAAGTTTCCCTCTTTTACCACCACTGCACCGACCTGGACGCACATGAGCCGCTTAGTTGTCGATCAAGATGATAAGGGCAAGGGGGGGCATGAAGCCGCGCCTGTCATCAAACAAGCCAGAAAATTATTGGCGGCCTATAAAATCCAACTCATCATCGGCGGCTACCGCAACAACCAAGCCACGATATTGGAGCGGCGGCATGAACTGTTTAGTTTGGCGCAAGGCTGGGCGGAACATGGCGACATCATCCAGCAACTCATCGGCAATGGCCTGGCTTATAAATCGGCGTTACGGAAGGCATTGTATTTGTTTGCCGTTGGCGTTAAAGACAAGGTGAACGGTTCTGGGGTCAACCTTTGCGATCCGATTGAAGCCCAATATTACCAACAAACCGAAAGCTTGATGCACGAGAGCTTGGCAGAGATAAATTTCAATGCCTCTCAAGATGCTGTTCAAGAATTAAACCAGCAACTTAAAGCCATCGCTATTGGCTTGTTCAACCAAGCTACCGAACCCTATCGCCAAGAACCCAAAATGCTTAAGGCCTTGGCGTTGGCACGGCGTTCTTTACATAAATCATTAAGAGAACTTGAACCTGAAGGAGACACGCATGAGTGAGGAAGAAAACAAGACCCCTGATTTTATGGCCTTATATCAACGCTATGATGATTTGAAACCTGGTTCTAAGGCAGAGTTGAAACGGGTTATGAATCCGGGTGACTTAATAGAAGTTCCCGCGTTCTATCGGGTATTGCATGGACAAAAAGCCTCTTTGCGTATGCAACGGCTATTGTATTGCTTGCCACATATCAAGCATATAGACGGTAGTGATTCATTGGGTAAGGCTTTGGCTAAGGCGGATATTAACGAAAAACGTTTGTTTATGGTTATCCGTTCGCAAGAACCTAACGACTTGATCCAATTGCGTCGATTGCTAAAACAAGCCAATCCCTCACTGGACTGGCAAGCCATGGCAAAAACCTTGTATTACTGGAACGACCAAGCCAAACGCCAATTACTGGAAGATTTTTTCTTTTACCAAAACACCAAATCCCAAGCTTCCGCTTAATAAAAGGAACCCAAACCATGAACGAAAACTTTATCAACTTTCACATCCTGATTTCCCACAGCCCATCTTGTTTAAACCGTGATGATATGAACATGCAAAAATCCGCTATTTTTGGCGGCAAACGACGGGTGCGGGTTTCCAGCCAAAGTTTGAAACGGACGATGCGGACTAGCGATTATTACCGCCAGCATTTGGGCGCACCCAGTATACGCACCAACCATCTTTTTGATTTTCAGCATAAGGCTATTTACGCATTATCAGACCGTTATGATGAAAATCTCATCAAACAAGCCATCGACTACATTTCAGGCAAAGACAGCAGCGCCGACAAAGCGAAAGATGATGCGGTTGCCGCTTGGGTATTAGAAGAAGTCGCTTATTTTTGCGATCAAATCAAGAAGCTGGAAGCTGAAGGCGTTGATGCGAAAAAATTGCAAAAGCTGATCGAAAAAGATGGCTTGGCTTTCCGGCAAGCTATGGCAAACGGTTTGGACATTGCGTTGTCAGGCCGAATGGCAACCTCTGGTTTAATGAGCGAAATCGGAAAAATTGACGGGGCATTGGCGGTCGCCCATGCCATTACCACCCACGCCGTTGATGCCGACATTGACTGGTTTACAGCGGTCGATGACTTGCAAGATTTAGGTTCTGCCCATTTGGGCACACAAGAATTCTCATCCGGCGTTTTCTACCGCTACGCCAGCCTGAACCTCAAACAATTGCAAGTCAATTTGGGTTTGCTGCCAGACATCAAAGCCGAAGAAACGGCTGATAGCCGTACCAAAGCGTTAAATATTGCCGCCCACGTCCTGCATTTGCTGGCAACCGAAGTGCCGAACGCCAAGCAACAAAGCTTTGCCGCACATAACTTGGCGGATTTGGCTTTGGTCAGTTTTTCAGTTCAGCCCATTTCCTTAGCCAATGCGTTTGAAAAACCCATACAAGCGGATCACAAAGGTGGTTTTAGGGATGCGTCGTTAAAAGAACTCAACGCCTATTGGGATAAAGTCCATCGCGGCTATGGCTTGCATGAACGGTGTGCGGAATTTTCTTTGGAAGCCCTAGGCTTGCCTGACGGCATCACGGCCAAACCCTCACTGCCGGAACTGGAAAATTGGTTAAGAAACAATGGGCAAGCTTAACTGGATTTGCCGTCATGAATGACTATCTCATTTTAAAACTACAAGGGCCGATGCAGGCTTGGGGTAAGGAAAGTTTTGAAGGCTTGCGGCCTTCCGAACTGTTTCCAGGCCGCAGTGCCTTGCTTGGTTTATTGGCGGCTTGCTTAGGCATAGACCGTAACGATCGTGAGGGGCAGCAAACACTAGCCGCAAGCGTGTATTTTGCCGTGCGCGTTGATCAGCAAGGCCAAAAAATGACGGACTACCACACCGTCAAAAATGCTCGGGAAGATTATCGCGGCTTAAAAAGCCACGACACCATCCAAACTTGGCGGGAATACTGGCAAGATGCCTATTACACAGTCGCTGTTTGGAACACGGACAAAGCGACAAAAACCTTAGCTGAAATAACCCAAGCCATCAAAAATCCGCTTTACACCCCCGTGCTGGGGCGGCGCAGTTGCCCATTGGCTAGACCATTGTTTGAAAACACATTAACAGCCGAATCGGCTTTAGCTGCCTTGGCACAAATTGGCAATCATCAAGGTACTGTTTACAGCGAGGAATCCAGCAAGGGTGCAATCGAATTAACAAAACGCGACGTGCCGATTACTCATCAGCCTCGCCAATTCGCTAGCCGCACCGTCTATTTGACCACTAGCCAAGGAGTGCCGCATGTACCTCAGTAAAATCCATATACCTTGGACTCAAGCAAAAAACCCTTACCAGTTTCATCAGGCGTTGTGGCGATTATTTCCGGGACACGAAGAAGCTGAGCGGGTTTTTTTGTTCCGTGTTGAACAACAGCAAACAGGGGGTGGGGCGCAGGTACTCATGCAATCCTCACTACAACCGCAAAGCATGGAACAAAGCCCCATTTTGCTGGCTGCTCCGCGTGAATTTGCTTTGAACATTCCAAACAACCAACGGTTGCGGTTTAGGCTACGCGCAAACCCTATCAAAACGATTAAAGACAATAGTAAAGGCTTCGTTGAGAAAAAGGGCAAAACCTTTACCAAAACCGTGCGTGTGCCGCTGTTACGCGAAGAACAGCAACAGGCTTGGTTGGAACGCAAGCTACAAGCCTTTGCCCAATTGGAAACGCTAATCGTACAGCCAGAACCCGTGTTGTATTTCCGCAAAGCCAAAGAAGGCCGTAGCGGTAAAATCCAGCCAGTGTTATTTGATGGCATTTTTACGGTAACGGATGCGGAAGATTTCAAGAAGGCGATTGTGCAGGGCATTGGCCCAGCCAAAGCATTCGGTTGCGGATTGTTGTCGGTGGCTAGACCATAATGGAGAGATTATTTTAACTAAACCAAATTTTAAGACATTATGTTTAGCCTTTGATTAATAATGGCTTTATTATAGCCTATAAAATATCCTGTCTACCCCATAGGTGATCCATGCAAATTAATACCCAAATCGACGACAGCTATCAACAAAAAATAGCCGCCATACATGAAGCCACCCAATTGAATACGCCAGAAATTATCAAGCAAGCTTTGGATTTGTTGTACGAAAAAACAGCCCTGACAGGCAGGCAAAAGAACCGGATGTTACTGGAAATGCTGGCGGGTACGGCGGAAGGGTCAGAAGACTTGTCTATCAACTATAAAGACTATTTGCTGGAAGGTTGGAAGGAAAAACATGGTATTGACTGACACAGGATTTTGGTTCGCATTTTTTAACAAAAAAGACCGCTACCATAGGCAAGCCATCGCGGTTATGCAACATCTGGATGAAGGGTTGATTACCACATGGCCGGTCATGACTGAAACCAGTTATTTATTAGGTAAGACATTAGGTGTGCAGAGCCAGATAAACTTTATTGGCGCACTAAAATCTGACTGGGTCTCAGTTTTTGATCTTAATGTTCAGTGTTTGCCTCAGGTTCAAGCACTGATGCAGAAATACGCGAACCTCCCTATGGACTTAGCCGACGCGTCTCTGGTCATCCTAGCCGAACACCTTGGACACGGGCGCATTCTCTCCACTGACCAGCGCGATTTTAACGCTTACCGATGGAAAAACCACCAGCCATTCCAAAACCTGTTGTTGCCGGAACACTAATGCTCCCACCTCTCAAACCCATTGCCATGAAAGAACGCGTCTCCCTCGTCTTCATCGAAAAAGGCCAGATTGATGTCAAAGACGGTGCTTTTGTCGTCATCGACGAAACCGGCATCCGTACCCATATCCCTGTCGGTAGTATTGCCTGCATTATGTTGGAGCCGGGTACGCGTGTTTCACACCACGCAGCCGCACTCGCAGCGAGGGCCGGCACTCTGCTGGTATGGGTTGGCGAAGCCGGTGTGCGTGTCTATGCGTCCGGCCAACCTGGCGGCGCAAGGTCAGACCGTTTGCTCTATCAAGCCAAACTGGCCTTAGATGATACAGCCCGACTAAAAGTTGTCCGCAAAATGTATGAAATCCGCTTTGGCGAGAAACCACCGGAACGCCGCAGCGTGGAACAATTGCGCGGCATTGAAGGTGCGCGGGTGAAAAAAATCTACCAATTGTTCGCCAAACAAGCAGGCGTGGAATGGCAAGGCCGCAATTACGATTACACCGATTGGGACAGCGGCGACATGGCTAACCGCTGCATCAGTGCTGCCACCTCCTGCCTGTACGGCATCACCGAAGCGGCGGTATTGGCGGCAGGCTACGCGCCCGCGATTGGCTTTATCCACACCGGCAAGCCCTTGTCGTTTGTCTATGATATTGCCGACCTGTTCAAATTTGACGACATCGTTCCCCAAGCCTTTAAAATTGCAGCCAAAAACTACACGCAGCCAGAACGTGAAGTGCGGCTAATGTGCCGCGACATTTTCCGGCAAAGAAAAATTCTCAAGCAAATAATCCCCACTATTGAAGAAGTGCTGGCAGCGGGTGAACTGCCCATCCCCGCCGCCTTTGAAGAATCCATAGCCCCCGCCATCCCTAATCCGGAGAACATCGGCGATGTTGGTCATCGTAGTTGAAAATGCCCCGCCGCGCTTGCGCGGCAGGCTAGCCGTTTGGCTGATTGAAATCCGTGCCGGTGTTTATGTCGGCGATCTGTCAAAAAAAGTCAGGGAAATGATCTGGTCACAGGTGGAACAAGGGCTTGAAGACGGCAACGCGGTGATGGCTTGGTCAACCAACACCGAATCAGGTTTTGACTTTGTGACGCTAGGCAAAAACCGCCGCTTGCCTGTTGAACTGGACGGCCTAAAACTGGTGTCATTTTATCCTGTAGATAATGCCGATGATGCAGCTCTTTAACAACATGGAAAAACGCATAATAGTTGGTGGAAATTTAGCAAGGTCATTTCCGTTTTCCTAACAATCAGTTAAGATAAGTGCGTTCCCCACACCCGTGGGGATGAACCGATTATGCCCTATAAAACGGCTGAAATGGGGGCGCGTTCCCCACACCCGTGGGGATGAACCGTTTTTTGTTGGTGCAAGCTATATTTTCAAAATGCGTTCCCCACACCCGTGGGGATGAACCGCTAATCCTTTAGCTTGCTTTATTGCACACGATGCGTTCCCCACACCCGTGGGGATGAACCGGCAAAGTGCGGCACGGCAGGGCACGGCACGGCGCGTTCCCCACACCCGTGGGGATGAACCGAAAACGGGAGGTCTTGCCTCCCGTGTTCCGCTGCGTTCCCCACACCCGTGGGGATGAACCGACTAGGCACGATATATACAAGACAGGCACGATGCGTTCCCCACACCCGTGGGGATGAACCGTTACTCCTATCGTAAAATCGACACAATATCTAGCGTTCCCCACACCCGTGGGGATGAACCGCAGGATCGGGCCGATCTCTGTGTTACATCGGGCGCGTTCCCCACACCCGTGGGGATGAACCGAGCGTATGCAAGTTCATACGTTCGAACGGACTGCGTTCCCCACACCCGTGGGGATGAACCGCCAATTTATATAACCGTTGCACCATTTTTGGGGCGTTCCCCACACCCGTGGGGATGAACCGCAGCCTAGGCCGCTTCCCAGTTAAATCAGGTGGCGTTCCCCACACCCGTGGGGATGAACCGCCAATTTACATACGTCGGCTTATATAACCGTTGCGTTCCCCACACCCGTGGGGATGAACCGTCCTGGTTCAGGTGCTTATCTTGGTGGGAAAAGCGTTCCCCACACCCGTGGGGATGAACCGTTGAGTTCCTTCTCGTCGGAATATGATAGATTGCGTTCCCCACACCCGTGGGGATGAACCGTGGTGCAGAGCAATCCACTGACGGCCTAATCGGCGTTCCCCACACCCGTGGGGATGAACCGTTTGACCAGCAATAAAGAATCTGTTCTGGTTCGCGTTCCCCACACCCGTGGGGATGAACCGTGGGTTCTGGTCAACTGGTGCATCCGTGGTTTGCGTTCCCCACACCCGTGGGGATGAACAATCAGTTAATTATCCAATTAGTCAAAAATCAGTCATTTTTAAATTACTTTAAAACCAAGTATTAGGATTTTTTCTTGATTTTCTGCAACACGACACGTTCCTAAACAAACCATCACCCCTGCAACAACCGGTAGACGCTTGCTCTGGACACCCCATACTTGCCGCACAGGCTTTTGACAGTCACGCCCGCGTCCCGCTCATCGCGCATTGCCCCAATCTGCTGTTGGGTCAGCTTGGCCTTCGCGCCGAACTTCACCCCCTTGTCCAACGCCTTGGCGATGCCGTCGGCTTGGCGTTCTTTCCTCAGCGCCGTTTCAAACTCAGCAATCGCGCCCAGCATGTTGAACATCAGCTTGCCTGTGGGCGTTGCCGTGTCGATGCGCTGGTCAAGCACCACTAGGTCAATGTGTCGCTGTTGCAGGTCATGGGCGATTTGCGTCAAGTCCAGCACCGACCTTGCCAACCGGTCAAGGCGGGTGATAACCAATTGGTCGCCTTCGCGCAAATAAGCCAAGCATTCCTTTAATGCCGTCCTACCATTGGTTGAAGTGGCCGACTTCTTCTCGCTGAACACTTTGTCGCAATGGCCCAGCTTCGACAGCTGGACATCGAGTGACTGCCCTGTTGAACTGACCCGCGCATAACCCACCAAGCTCATGACAATGCCCCACATACCCTTAAAGTTTATGAGAACGCATAATAAGACATAATCCGGTACGCTTCAAGCCCGCATTCCGCCGTTGGCCAAAAAGCGTCTTGCAATGTGTACTTTTTGAGACGATCGATCTGCCAAATGGGTAGTAATTGCCGACAGGGTGGCTGCGCAAACTAGGCATAAGCTGATTACGGTTAAAATCACCCATGTTTAGTAGGTGTGACATCGACCCTCAAAAATAAACCGCATAGCCGCCTTTATTATGGGCTTAAAAAACCAGAGATTTGATGCCTCCGCGCTATCTTGTCCCGCAAGCCGTTTGCGCCCTCTCGCTTTGAATGTCCAGGGGGGTTGCTTCACCACTGTCTATGCCTTTCTGGATTTCCCGTCGTAATTCTTCAAGCCTCAATTCCCGCACCTGATCCCGCTCTTCCAGCAACCGCAAGGCTTCGCGTATGACCTCACTGACCGAATTGTAAAGCCCGCTATCGACTTTGGCTTTAATCAGTTGTTCAAAATGGGGGTTTAAGGAAATGTCCATTGTCTGAGTCTCCGCCTATAAGCTGCCAATGGCGAATAATAGCAATTATTGCTACTATCGCAGCAGTCCACGCAACTATTTTTTTCGCACAACATTTTTAAGAACACATGAATAAGACGCCAAACACCTTACCCATTGCTTCATTTGGCGAGGTTGTAAAGCTCATTGAGACCGCCCGCCAAAAATCACTCCAAGCGGTCAACACCACCTTGATTGATCTTTATTGGCAAATCGGTGAAACCATCAGCCGCAAAATAAA
>CAJAWH010000101.1 GCA_903945605.1 uncultured Methylococcaceae bacterium
ACGGCAACGCTGGAGCGTGACCGTTGGGCGGGCGGTGGCATTCCTTTTATTAAGATCGGGCGTTTGGTCAAGTACCGCAAAGCGGATGTTTTGGCCTGGCTGGCACAGCATCAGCCGCAACATTCAACTTCTGAAACGGGGGTTTAATCATGGATAGATTAGACACCGCCAGGGCGGCGGGCCGTGGTTGCAATGGGCGGTTCATGGGCAATGCTTTTTGGCGGCGTTTGAAAACCTTTGTGTACCGATTGACCCCTTGGTTTTTCTTGTTGGGGGCTGGTCATGGTTGAGGTGATATTGAACCGGTTGCAGGGCGTTAAGCAAAAAGCAACCCATAAATGGTTGGCCAAATGTCCGGCACATGATGACCGCAGCCCAAGCTTAGGGGTGCGGTTGGCTGATGATGACAAGGTATTGATCCACTGTTTTGGCGGTTGTCAGGTGGCGGATGTGGTAGCCAGCGTGGGCTTGGAGCTGAGTGACCTGTTCCCTAAGCAGGCGAGTTATGGCAAGGCCACCCATAAGCCACGTTTTAATGCGGCGGATTTGCTCAGTCTGTGTGTCCAGGAGTCAATGATTCTGGTGGTGGCACTGGGTGATTGTTGGGCTGGCAGAGCCGTAAGTGATGAAGACCAAGCGCGTATCCAGCGGGCTGTTGACACCTTGTTTGACATCCGTCAGGAGGTTAGGAAATGGCGTTAGACGACCGTTTGGATGAATTGGACAAGCGCTGGGCCAAGCCACAGCCATTGACCGCCCAGCTAGAGCCAGAAGCCTATCCGGTGGAGGCGTTGCCGGTCGGGGTGTTGGCGGCGGTGCAGGAAGTGGCGGATTTTGTCAAAGCGCCGTTCCCGCTGGTGGCCGGTGCTGCGCTGGGGGCGTTATCGTTGGCGATACAGGCGCATGGTGATATGGCCAGGGCGGCGTTGCTGTCTGGGCCGAGCAGTTTGTTTCTGCTGACTATAGCCGACTCGGGCGAGCGCAAGACCACTTGTGACGGATTTTTTACCAAGGCTATCCGTGACTATGAAGCGGAACAGGCGGAGTTGGCCCAACCTTTGCTGAAGACTTATGAAGCGGAGCGGTCGGCATGGCAGGCGGAACGGGAGGGCATTTTGTCGGCGATTAAGGAGGCGGGCAAAAAAGGCAAGGACAGCCGTGACCTGAGAGACGACCTGATGGCCCTTGAGCATGACCAACCCGAACCGCCGCGCATTCCACGGCTGATGCTGGGCGATGAGACACCGGAGAATTTGGCTTATACGCTGGCCAAGCGTTGGCCTTCGGCGGGTGTGGTGTCGAGCGAGGCAGGCGTGGTGTTCGGGGCGCATGGCATGGGCAAGGATTCGGTGATGCGTAACATGGCATTGTTGAATGTGTTGTGGGATGGCGGCGAGTTGTCGATAGGCCGTAAGACTTCTGAATCGTTCACCGTGAGAGGCGCAAGGTTGACGGTGGCGTTGCAAGTGCAGGAAGCGACCTTGCGGGCATTCTTTGAGAAGTCCGGCGGATTGGCGCGTGGCACAGGGTTTCTGGCGCGGTTTCTGGTGGCTTGGCCGGCATCGACACAAGGCTACCGTCCCTTTTCTGAGCCACCGGAAACGTGGCCCAAACTGGCTGCCTTTAACCGGCGCATAGCGGACATTTTAAACACCGATGCGCCATTGGGCGAACAAGGTGGTTTGCAACCGCTGCTGCTGACTTTTACACCCGCTGCCAAGGCGGCATGGGTGGATTTTTATAATGCGGTTGAGAGGCAATTGCGGGCGGGCGGCGAACTGTATGATGTACGCGATGTGGCCAGCAAGACGGCGGACAATGCGGCACGGTTGGCGGCACTGTTCCATGTGTTTACCCATGAGATAGGCGGGGCGGTGGATGTGGATTGCTTTGCAGGGGCCAGCCAGATTGCCGCTTGGCATTTGTCGGAAGCGCGGCGGTTTTTTGGTGAACTGGCGTTGCCGGTGGAGTTGGCCCATGCGGGCAAGTTGGATGCGTGGTTGATTGCCGCTGCCCAGCGTAACCATAGCCCGCTGATTGCGCGGCGTGAGGTGCAGCGTTGTGGGCCGGTGCGGGACAACGAGGCGTTGACCAAGGCGTTGCAGGAATTGGCTGAATTGGACCGGGTGCGCTTGAAGTGCGAAGACCGCCGTAAGGATGTATTAATCAATCCGGCCTTGCTGGCGGGTGGTGCGGTCTGAGCCTGTCTGCACTGATCCATAGAAGCAGGGCGGTCGTGGCTGCGACGGAGACAGTTGCGACACTTGCGACAGCGGAGGGTGCTGTGCCGTGTCATGTCGCAACAGTCGCAACTGTCAGTGTCGCAACTATGCCGGAACAGCAACCAGGCGCGTTGGTGGTGGTCTGTTATAGTCCGGCGGGTGATGCGCTAAGGGTGGTGGCGCGGGATGCGGAACACGCTGATTTTTTGCTTAGGATGAATCCTAAAAGGTCAAATTATGAACAATAAATACCCCGTGGAGATAGACGGCATAACGGGTGAGGTGGAGACCCTACCCCCCAGTAAGGGCAAACGCTACCGCTGTAAATTAGAGACGATGGCTGATGTGAAAGCTGAAATGGCGAAAGTGTACCGTGAATCAAGATCGGACATTATTGACCCCGTTACCGGCACTAAGTTAATCTGGATGTTGCAATCGGTGGCGCGGGTGATTGAAGGCAGCGATTTTGAAAAAAGACTGGATGTGCTGGAGAAGCGGTCATGAACATTAAAAAACGCTTGGCCAGACTGGAACAAAACCGCGCCACAACAAGCAACCGTGAGTTTTCAACAGTTGAGCTTGCACAACATATCTGGTGGATACTGTACCAGCTTGAGGCAGGGATATATATTTTGCCCAAGGGCTCAAAATTTGCGGATGTCGGAGCTTATCAGGCACATTTGCTTAATTTGCTGGGGAGTGTGGGCGAATTGGGTTCAATCAGGTGTGCTGGCATAGATCAGGGTTGAAAATGTGTCAAAAGGAGGCGCGGATGGCCTTAAAGGCACGGCGGAAGGTAGCTGGGCGACTGGTGGGCGGAGGCAATCCGGCTATCAGCCGCTTTTCAATGTGGTAAAGTTGACGTTTTTATGGGTATACGGGGCAATTGTAGCCACCCATTATATTGACACGATGTGAAAAATTACTATGCAAAATCTTCTGAACGACCTGGTGACGCTACTGGAACAAGACCCTCGCTTGGTTATGGACGGGCAATTGTTCAAGAACAAGATCATTGAATTGGCCTTGGCGCTCGATAAGGGATTGATACGCATTTTGTTGTCAAACGAGGGGATGCGCCGCCATTTTTTTCAGGCAGTGGATGAAGTGCTGGTTTTTGATAAGGTCAAATTCCAGCGTTTTGTGAGCAACAAGGCGTTTCTGCCGGACAGTTACACGGCTTTTAAAAACAAGATTGGCCTGACTGCGGAAGGGGCTTATCTGACCGACAGCAAGGAGGTGGTGCTGGCGTGGCCTTATAAGGATTGTGTGTTGGAAGGCGGGCAAACCAAGGAAGACGCAAAACGGAATGAGGTGTTCTGGAATGAGACACTTGCACCTGACCAGATCGACCGCTTGCTTGCGCCAAAAGTGCTGACCCATTTTAAAAGGTACGATAAGGATGGCGGGCATAAGGTCACGCATATAAGCCGTGATGACAACTTGATTATCAAGGGAAACAATCTGCTGGCTTTGCATACGCTAAAACGGGTTTATGCGGGAAGGGTTAAGTTGATTTATATTGATCCGCCTTATAATACTGGAAGCGACGATTTTTTATACAACGATAGCTTTAGTCAATCAACTTGGCTAACCTTTATGAAGAACCGGATAGAAATAGCAAAAGACTTACTTGCTGATGACGGCATATTTGTTATGCAATTAAGCGACCATAGGGTTGCTGAAGGAAAACTGCTTCTTAATGAAGTATTTGGGCGTGACAATTTTATTAATCAGGTTGCAGTCAAAACAAGATCGCCATCAGGGTTTAAGACAGTAAATCTTGGTGTTTTTGAAACTGCAGAATATCTTTATTTTTATGCCTCAAAAAATAAAAAATCAGTAAACTATAAACCGCAATATGTCATATCTAGTTATGATGATAACTACAAATATGTTATTGAAAATTTTGATGACTTTAGTAAATGGAGAGTTGTTGGTTTAGATGGTATTATCTCAGAAGAACTTGGTTTCAATAATGTTCGTGATTGCAAAAAATCCTTAGGTAATGCTGCCTTTTCAATAAAAATGGCAGAATATGCCCTAGCTAATTCTTCGCGAGTTTTTCGCTACACAGAAATAAATGATGATGCGTCTAAAGAAACCCTAGTGATTAGAAATAAATCCAAGGGCGATCCAGAGGCAATCTACAAATTGGGGGATGGAAATAACCAAATATTTCTTCGTGGCGGAAAGCAAATGTACTTCTATGATAAGAAGGTTAGAGATATAGACGGAGTTCGTGTGCCAACAATGCTTCTTACCAACATTTGGACAGATATATCTTGGGAAGGCATCGCCAGCGAAGGCGGTGTAAAATTAAAGCAAGGAAAAAAACCTGAACGGCTTCTTAAACGTATATTGGATATGTACACACAGCAAAACGATATTGTTTTGGATTTTTTTGCTGGAAGCGGAACGACAGTGGCAGTAGCTCATAAAATGAAACGTAAGTGGATTGCTATTGAACAAATGGACTACATGCACGAGTTACCGGAAGCTAGGCTTATTCGGGTTATAGGTGGTGAGAAGAGCGGAATCTCAAAAACCGTCAAATGGCAAGGCGGTGGCTCTTTCGTCTATTGTGAATTGGCAAAAGCGAACCAGACCTTTATTGACCAGATACAGGAAGCGACCAGCGGTGGAGAGCTGATGGAAATCTGGCAAACAATGCAGGACAAGGCGTTTTTG
>CAJAWH010000102.1 GCA_903945605.1 uncultured Methylococcaceae bacterium
CCGTAATAGTTTATTTTTATAACAATTTCACCAAAGCCGCAATGACCGCAATTTGAGCAAATAACAAGCCTGCCATCCATTTTATAAGGTCAACTTTTAGATGCTCCAAATCTGCTTTAGTTGCCAAATCCCTGACGGCAATGGTTTCGTTTAACGCTTTGGTCAGCGCTTCAGCTTCTGCTTTTGCCTGCGCTTCAGAAACACCTGCAAGCCTTAGGCGTTGTACAAATTTAAGGGTGTCAAAAGTGTTTTTGGTTATGGTGTTGTCCTCTAGTGTATTGGTGGTTGATGCCAGTTTAGCAACTCAGGCTTGTGATGGAACAAACCTAGACTTGCCCAATGAGGTATATCCATAGGCCAAAAAGCCCCAACCCTCTTCTGCAACACTATAGAAACATTTCCAATTATCGGCTAGACTGGCACTGCCAGCTTAACAACGCCCATAGCCTAGCATGTGATGGAAGGTGGCTGATAGGCAAAACAACCGCCAAAAGACAAAAACACCGCTGTGGGCCATTGTCCAGATGACGGACTATAAAATTCCAGACCACTATTCCTAACTATCTATGTCATTATCTTTTTTTGTGGTCATTACCATCTGTTTGGTGTTTTTGCACTGGTATAAAACAGAAAAAATCAAAGAAACCGCCCTTACGGCAACCCGTTTGCATTGCCAAGCCCAGCAAGTGCAAATGCTTGATGATTATATTGCCTTTAAAAGCCTAGGGGTTAAACGTGATAGGGCGGGTAAGCTGCAAATTCTACGTACCTATAGTTTTGAGTTTTCTTCAACCGGCGACGAGCGTTATAACGGGCGTATCACCATGTTGGGCGCGGTGGTGGCTTCATTTTATATGGAGCCGTACCGGATAAATGTTGCCTAACCACACAAAACAGTACGCTATTTTTAAGGAGCAATTATGCCAATTTGCAGTAAATGCGGCTTTGCCAATGCCAAAACAGAAATGCGCTGCCCGGAATGCGGCAGTTTTTATTCTAAAGCCGTTGAGCTGATCGACCAAGCCGCAGCCGAAGAGGCGGCGCAGACTTTCGGCGGGCGATGCCGCCGGATATTGGTTTCAGGCCAAATCAGACAAGCGCTGTTGGCGGAATGGCAAGCGTTGTCGGGACGGGCAAAATTTTCTTTGTTTGTCATTTTCGTATTTGTTTTTGCATTGGTTGCCAGTGTGTTGTGATGTGCTGCCAAAGCTTACCCATTATAATGGCGCCGGCATGACAGTGCGCCTGGCTTGCCTTTCTATTTAGCATTGGATTTTAAAAACGTCATGTCCCAAGCCCTTTATCCCGTTAAGGCTGAAATAGCCGCCAAAGCCCATATCAATGCTGCCAACTACCGGACGTTGTATCAACAGTCTATTGACCAGCCGGAAGTTTTTTGGGCGGAACAGGCGCAGCAATTGCTTACTTGGAGCGAACCTTGGCATAAGGTATTGTCGTTTGACTATAGCAAGGCTGATATCCGCTGGTTTGAAGGCGGCAAACTGAATGTCAGCGCCAATTGTCTGGACAGGCATTTAAGCGCGCGCGGCGACCAAGTGGCACTTATTTGGGAAGGCGATCACCCGTCCCAAGACAAAACCATCAGCTATCGGCAATTGCACAGCGAAGTGAGCAAGTTTGCCAATGTGCTGAAAAATTTGGGCGTTAAAAAAGGCGATCGGGTGTGCATTTATTTGCCGATGATTATCGAAGCGGCAACGGTTATGTTGGCCTGCACCCGCATTGGTGCGGTGCATTCCATCGTGTTTGCCGGGTTTTCGGCAGAATCGCTGAAAGACCGGTTGTTGGATGCCGACTGCAGTTATTTGGTTTGTGCCGATGAAGGTTTTCGGGGCGGCAAAACCCTACCCATAAAACATACTGTGGACAGTGCCGCCAAGCATTGCCCGCAATTGCAAAAAATTGTGGTCATCCGCCATAGCGGCAAGCCGGTGGCGTGGCAACCCGCCCGTGATGTGTGGTATCACGAGGCCATGGACGGCGTGTCTGATGATTGCCCACCGGAGCCGATGGATGCCGAAGACCCTCTGTTCATTTTGTACACATCCGGCTCTACTGGCAAGCCCAAAGGGGTGTTGCACACCACTGGCGGCTATTTGTTGTATGCGGCGATCACCCATAAATATGTGTTTGATTATCACGACGGTGATATTTATTGGTGTACCGCCGATGTCGGTTGGATTACCGGACATTCCTATGTGGTCTACGGGCCGTTATGCAATGGTGCAACCTCACTGATGTTTGAGGGCATTCCCACTTACCCCGAAGCCGACCGCTTTTGGCAAATTATCGACAAACACCAGGTCACTATTTTTTATACCGCCCCCACTGCTATCCGTGCCCTAATGGCGCAAGGCGACCGGTATCTTGCCAGCACCACGCGCAGCAGCCTCAGGATACTGGGCAGTGTCGGCGAACCCATCAATTCGGAAGCGTGGGAGTGGTATTACCAGGCGGTGGGCAACAGCCATTGTCCGATTGTGGACACGTGGTGGCAAACAGAAACGGGCGGTATTTTGATCACCCCATTGCCCGGCGCGACCGACCTGAAACCCGGTTCTGCCAGTGTGCCGTTTTTTGGCATCCAACCGCATTTGCTTGACAGCCACGGCAACCGGCTGGCCGGTGAGGCGGAAGGTGCGTTGGTGTTCAGCCACCCTTGGCCCGGGCAAGCACGCACTGTGTATGGCAACCATCAACGCTTCATCGACACGTATTTTAAGAGTTATCCGGGCTATTATTTGGCAGGTGACGGCGCAAGGCGTGACAGTGATGGTTATTATTGGATAACAGGGCGTATTGATGACGTGATTAATGTGTCCGGTCATCGCCTAGGCACGGCAGAGGTTGAAAGCGCCTTGGATTTGCACGAAGCGGTGGCGGAATCGGCGGTGGTCGGCTATCCCCATGCCATAAAAGGGCAGGGCATTTATGCTTACGTCACTTTATGCGCCGGTGTCGATGCGTCCGAGCAGATCAAAAAAGAACTGGTTGCTTTGGTCAGGCAGGAAATCGGGGCTATTGCCACGGTGGACATTATCCAATTTGCATCCGCTTTGCCCAAAACCCGTTCAGGGAAAATCATGCGCCGCATTCTGCGCAAAATCGCCGCCAACGAATTGGAAAACTTAGGCGATATATCAACCTTGGCTGATCCGTCCGTGGTCAAGTCGATTATTGCCAACCGCTTGAACACTTGATCGCTTTCTGGGGTTGGGAATGAAAACTACTGCTGTTTTTAAAACATAAATTTATACGGCGAACAGTGGTACAAGGTGATTGGTTTGCCAGGTTGAGGTAATAGATACCCCAACCTGACACCAGCAGCCTTTGTTAGGTTATGTCCGGTACGTTATAGTTGGACAAACGGCCTAGTTGTCGCCACCTTCTGATGAAGCCGATGGCGCTGATGGGGCAGCCACAGGCGCGGGGGTTGGTGTAGGTGCTGGAGCGACGCTAGGCTCAGCTGCGGCTTTCGGGGCTTCTACAGTAGGCACTGGTGGCCGTTCGATGGCTTCAGCAGCAGGTTCTGGACTACGTTGTTTGGCAAAATCGGCGGCATAAGAAGCGCTGGCGGGCGGTGGGGCGGATGGTTGCGTATCGGCTATTACAGTAACGGCAACGGCAACCGCCTCAGAGGCCACTGCCGCTTGATAAGCGCCGTTTTCGTTAGACTCCCCGTGTTCACCTTGCTCGCCGTGTTCAGGCTTTTTGTAGTTGGGGTTACGCGGCCTTCTGCGGTTTGGCCCGCGTCTTAAGTTGTTTTTTCTGCCGTTGCCGTTATTTCTGGCGGGTTCATCGGCAGCCACTGTATTAGGCATTTCGTTGGTCAAATCGTCCGTTGTTATGGCCGCCGTCGAATCGGCAAGCACTTCCGCGTTTTCAACCTGTTCATTGCTGCTGTCTTTGTTCTGTGCGGCAGTTTCAACGATGGCTATATTAGGGCGGACGTTGCGGCCTTGGCCTCTGGAACGCCGGTTGGGCTGTCCGCCCTCCCTATTATCCCTTTCCTTATCCCTGTTGCCGTTTCTGGGCTGTCTGTTGCGCGGGTTGTTGTTATTGCGGTTTCTGGCAGCATTTTCGGCCGGTTCGGGTTGGCTGTCGGCACTGTTGGGTTCTTCTTTCACTGCCTCTTGCACTTCCGCTTCAGGGCTGAGGCTGACCAGTTTTTGCCAAAAGCGTTTTATCAGGCCCAGTGCCTCGCTTTTGTTTTGGATAGGCGCGGGTGTGTCATGCAAAAACTCTTTGACCACGGCTTTCTCAATTTTTGCCTTCACTTGCTGGGCAAATTCAGGAATGCTGATTTCTTCGGCTTTTATTTGCGAATAACTGGGCTTGTCGTCGGAGAAGTCTTTTTCTTTGATACGTTCAATGTCGTAAGCGGGTGTTTCCAAATGCTTGCTGGGCAACACCACAATGCCCACTTTCAGGCGGTTTTCGATGCTTTCAATAACGCTGCGTTTTTCATTGAGCAAGAAGGTGGCGCTTTCAATAGGCAAATGGGCAATGACTTTCTCAGTGCCTTTTTTCATGGCCTCTTCTTCAATAATCCTTAGCACCGATAGGGCGACCGATTCGACATTGCGGATCGTGCCTTGGCCTTTGCAGCGCGGGCAGGGCAGTTGCGTGGAATCGCCCAATGAGGGGCGCATCCGTTGCCGTGACATTTCCAATAAGCCAAAGCGCGAGATACGGCTGGTTTGGATGCGGGCGCGGTCAATTTTTAAGGCATCGCGCAAATGGTTTTCCACCGCCCGTTGGTTTTTGTTGGACAGCATGTCAATAAAGTCGATGACAAACAGGCCACCCAAGTCGCGTAGCCGGAGTTGCCGGGCAATCTCATCGGCGGCTTCCAAGTTGGTGTTCAGGGCGGTTTCTTCAATGTCGCTGCCCTTGGTGGCGCGTGCCGAGTTGATGTCAATTGAGGTCAGTGCTTCAGTATGGTCAATCACAATGGAACCGCCTGAAGGCAATTGCACTTCGCGCCCATAAGCAATTTCAATTTGTGATTCAATCTGGTAGCGGTTGAACAGTGGCACGGCATCTTGGTACAGCTTAGCTTTTGGCAAGAAATGCGGCATCACTTGCTTCAGGAAGCTTTGCACCAACTGGAACGATTCTTCATTGTCAATCAAGATTTCATCAATATTGCCGCGCAAATGGTCGCGTAGCGCACGGATGATCACGTTGCTTTCTTGGAACACCAAAAAAGGCGCGGTCTGTTCTTGCGAGGAGCGTTCAATTGCTTCCCACAATTGCATCAGGTAGTTCAAGTCCCATTGCAGTTCTTCCGCATTTTTACCGCAGCCAGCGGTACGCACAATCAAGCCCATGCCTTCGGGTATGTCCAAGCTGGCCATGACTTCGCGCAAATCATTGCGGGTTTCACCTTCAATGCGCCGGGAAATGCCGCCCGCCTTGGGGTTGTTGGGCATCAACACCAAATAAGTGCCGGCCAAGCTGATATAAGTGGTCAGTGCCGCGCCCTTATTGCCGCGTTCTTCCTTTTCTATTTGGACAACAATTTCTTGGCCTTCTTTAATCAGGTCCTTAATGGCCGGACGGCGGCTTTCTTGGTCAGCGTTTTCGTTGGCATGCCGATAGGCCGGACAGATTTCCTTAAAAGGCAGGAAACCATGCTTTTCCGCGCCGTAATTGATAAATGCGGCTTCTAGGCTAGGTTCCACACGGGTGATGATGCCCTTGTAGATGTTGGATTTTTTTTGTTCTTTTGATGGGACTTCGATATCAAAATCGTAAAGTTTTTGGCCATCTACCAAGGCTACCCTTAGCTCTTCAGCTTGTGAGGCGTTGATAAGCATTCTTTTCATTCAATTATCCTTGTTGTGTCCTGCTCCATTATCAGATTTTACTGGGTCAGACGGTTTTTGATCCTAGGTAACATGTTAAATCAATATCTTTCGCTTAAAAGCGCACGGTTTGGGGTGAATATTGCAAAGTCCAGTATCCTGGGGGCAGTAGGTTTGTGCGCTAATGGTAAGTAGGCGTAGTAAATTGGCTTGCCTTGACAAACGCTTAGTCAAATTCGGTCTTGATGGTAAATTCTGTTTTAAAACAGGAGATTAAAATTCGCACGTCATGGGTCGAGCGAGTAACCCTAAAAATCTTGCAATGAGGCCTTAATGATTGCCTTGCCGCGTGGGCGCGTTTTGGGCGGGCTCATTGGGTCGCTACAACGCTTGCACCGTGTTAGGGTACAGCAGAGCGTAGTATGTTTTTTTTAAAAACACCGCTAATATAGCAACCTTATTGCCTAACATCAATTTAAACACACAATAAGCCCCCAATACTGGTATTATTCAAGAAAATGAGCATCGAACAGCCTAGCTTGGCAACTAAAGTCACCCATGTGGAAATCACCGACGAGCAAAGCGGGCAGCGCTTGGACAATTTCTTGATAGCCCGCCTGAAGGGCGTGCCCAAAAGCCATATTTATCGTATTGTCCGTAAAGGCGAAGTCAGGGTCAACAAAGGCAGGGTGGATGTCAAGTACCGGCTGGCAGAGGGCGATATGGTCAGGGTGCCACCGGTCAGGGTGGCGGAACGCTCGGAAGAGTCCTACGTCGCCCACGGTTTGAAAGACGCGCTGGAGCGGGGGATTTTATTTGAGGATGATGGCTTTATGGTCATCAACAAACCGGCAGGCTTTGCCGTACACGGTGGCAGCGGGGTCAGTTCGGGGGTTATCGAGGGCTTGCGTCTGATAAGGCCGCAAGCGCATTTTTTGGAACTGGTGCACCGGCTCGACAAGGACACTTCCGGTTGCCTGATTATTGCCAAAAAGCGCAGTGCCTTACGCGCCTTGCATGAACAGTTCCGCGATGACCGTGTAGAAAAGACTTATTTGGCCTTGTTGTCCGGACAGTGGGCCAAAAAACAGCAAATCATTGATGCACCTTTGCTAAAAAATATCAGCCAGGGCGGGGAACGCATGGTGGTTATCAGCAAGGCCGGTAAGGCGGCGGAAACCTTGTTCAAACGTATCAAGTTATTCAAAAGCGCCACTTTGGTGGAGGCGTCGCCCAAAACAGGCCGGACACACCAAATCCGCGTCCATGCCGCCAGCATGGGTCATCCCATTATTGGCGATGACCGTTACGGCTTTGATGAAGCCAACAAAATTTTCCGCAATAAGGGCTATAAACGTATGTTCCTCCATGCCAAAACTTTACGGCTGCAACATCCGGCCAGCCAAACCATGCTTTTTATCAGCGCTCCTTTGCCAACACAACTTGAAGATTTGTTGACACATGAAGAACCGATTTGATTTGATCATTTTTGATTGGGACGGCACGCTAATCGACTCGATAGATTGGATTGCCAAATGTTTGCAACACGCGGGCGAGTTGTGTGGTTGTGGCCTTGCCGACTATCAGGCGGCCAAGGCCGTGATCGGCTTAAGCATCGACAATGCCATGCGGGTGCTGTTCCCCGACCAAGACCAAGGGGTGATAGAACGCCTGATTGTCCACTATAACCACGCTTATTGCTCTAGGGATATGGGCAAGCAAGACTTGTTCCCCGGGGTTTATGATATGTTGCTGGCGTTGCGTGACCAGGGTTTTACCCTGGCTGTTGCCACCGGCAAGACCCGCGCCGGACTGGATAGGGTTTTGGACAACACCGGCACACGGCATTTGTTTGCCATTACCCGCTGTGCCGATGAAACGGCTTCCAAGCCCGACCCCAAAATGCTGCACGAAATTATGGCGCATGTGGGTGTGTCCCAGCAGCGCACGTTGATGGTTGGTGATTCCGTCCACGATTTGGAAATGGCTTTTAATGCCGATATAACAGCCATTGCGGTGGCTTGTGGGGCGCATCCCGAAGCGGAATTGCAACGGCATGGGCCGTTGCATTGTCTGCAGTTGCCCACCCAATTACTTGATCTTATCGAAAATGGTTAACATAAACTATGCAAAATCAACAGTATAATCCAAACAATGCCAGTCCGGGCGCAGACGGCTGGGAGCGTGGCATCATCGAAAAATTGGCATTGGCGGCTATTCGCGAACAAACCAAGGCCAGACGTTGGGGCATATTTTTTAAGTTGTTGCTGTTTTTATACCTCATTGGCGTTTTGGTGGCGGCGTTTTATCCGCAAATTAAAAACAATATTGGCGCCACCGGAGAATTCCATAGCGCAGTCATTGACCTAGTGGGGCCTATCGCCGAAGACAAGCCCGCCAATGCCACCGACCTGATCAAAAGCTTACGCGCGGCAGCCAAAGATGACCATACCAAAGGTATTATCTTACATGCCAATTCGCCCGGCGGTAGCCCTGTGCAATCGGCTTATGTCTACGAAGAAATAAAAAAAATTAAAAAGGAGCATCCGCAACTGCCCATTTATGCCGTAGTCAGTGATGGTTGTGCGTCCGGTTGTTATTACATCGTTGCCGCCACTGACAAAATTTTTGTCAATCCCGCCAGCTTGGTCGGCTCCATTGGCGTGTTAATGGATGGCTTTGGCTTTGTCGATGCCATGCAGAAACTGGGCGTTGAGCGGCGCTTGATGACGGCAGGGGCGCACAAAGCCATGCTGGATCCGTTTTCGCCGCCCAAACCGGACGAGAACCATTATATGCAAGGCGTATTGGACGAAGTGCACCAGCAATTTATCCAAGCCGTCAAATCCGGTCGGGGTGACCGGCTTAAAATCACCCCCGATATTTTTTCAGGTCTGGTTTGGACAGGCGAGACCGCAGTCAAGATGGGCATAGCCGATGATTTTGCCAACTTGGACCAAGTGGCAAAAGACAAGATTGGTGCGGAAAAACTCGTGCAATTCACCCGGCAAGAAGCCTTGTTGGACAGGCTTGCCGGAAAACTGGGCGCATCGTTCGGGCAAGCCCTCGC
Organism: uncultured Methylococcaceae bacterium; assembly: GCA_903945605.1. Lineage (GTDB taxonomy): Bacteria > Pseudomonadota > Gammaproteobacteria > Methylococcales > Methylomonadaceae > Methylovulum. The sequence goes on from CAJAWH010000102.1 coordinate 8,902, forward strand.
CACTTTGGTGGCACAGCCCGCGCTTAGGTAAGGGCTTAGCCGCTAGCCGCCGTCATGCGTATCTTGGTTGTTGAAGACGAAATCACCCTGTGCCAACAAATCCAGCAATTTTTGGCGGCTAAAGGCTTTGCTGTGGATGCCGCCCATACCGGCGGCGATGGTTTTTTTATCGCTAAAGAATACCCGATTGATGCCGCCGTGGTGGATTTGGGTTTACCCGACTTTTCTGGCATTGAGTTGATCAAACGGCTACGCAAAGCCCGCATCACCCTGCCTATCCTTATTCTGACCGCCAGGAGCCGCTGGCAAGACAAAGTGGAAGGATTGGAAGCGGGTGCCGATGATTATCTGGTCAAGCCTTTTCACCATGAAGAATTGTTCGCCAGAATTAACGCACTGATCCGGCGATCTGCCGGTCAGGCGCATCCGGTGCTGAGCCACGGCAATATAGAGCTGGATACTGTGGCGCAAGCGGTGCATGTTGCCGGTGAACAACTTGAGTTGACCGCTTATGAATACAAGGTGTTGGAATATTTGATGTTCCATAAAGGCGAATTGGTTTCCAAAGCGGTGCTGACAGCGCATATCTACGATGAAGATTTTGACCGTGACAGCAACGTGATTGAAGTGTTCATAGGCCGGTTAAGGAAAAAGCTTGACCCTGACGGTTCCCGCAAACCTATCGAAACCCTGCGCGGTCGTGGCTACCGTATTGCAGCGGATGACACCTGATAGCCGATACCCCAGTGTATTATAAATCCCTGAGTTTTAGATTGCTGTTGGCAGAAGGCGTGGTGTTGACGGCTTTTTTTGCCTTGGCGGCGGTGATGCTGGAACAAGGCTTTTTGGATAGCGCCGAACAATCGCTCAGGGAACGCCTGCAAATTCAAATCTATTCTTTGCTGTCGGTTGCGGAAATCAACAATGATGCTGACCTGAAAATGCCGGACAATTTCCCCGACCCGCGCCTTACTCACCCTGGCTCCGGTTTATACGGCTTTATCCGTAATGATAAAAGAGAACTGCTCTGGCATTCCCCTTCGGCAACCGAGGGGGATGAAATTGCCCCGCCGGAAATGACTGCAGGCACATCGGTTTTTATGTTCGATCAGCAAGGCCGCTATGTTTTGCACTATGCGGTTATCTGGCAAAACGTGGCGGGCATGGAGCGCGAATATTTTTTCTCCGTAGCGGAAGATGCCGGTTTTGTCAGTAACCAAGTCAAGCAATTACAAGAAATATTACGGTTCTGGCTGATAATTATTGGCCTGGTGTTGGTCGGCATCCAATTTGCCCTGTTGCGCTGGAGCCTAAAGCCATTGCGCTGCATGGTCAATGATTTGGAGGCCATTGAAGAGGGCAAAAAATCCTGTCTGGATGGTCAGTACGCCAGCGAACTGGAAGGTTTGGCAGGCAACCTTAATGCCTTTATCAGTAGTGAACGCGCCCAGCTTGAGCGTTACCGCAATAATCTCGCTGACTTGGCACATAGCCTAAAAACCCCGCTGGCGATACTGCGCGGCTGCGCCGAATCGTTTGGCAGCCAACAAGAAACCGTGCAAGATCAAATATCCAGAATGGATGAGATCATCGAATACCAATTGCAGAAAGCGGCGGCAAAAGGCGAATGCAAAACCATCAAATCCATCAATGTAGTCACCATCATCAACAAAATAACCGCTTCCTTAGCCAAAGTGTATCGGGATAAGGACATCATTTTTGAAGTGTCCATACCTGCCCCTACCATCGTTTATTGTGAACAAGGCGATTTTTACGAAATTTTCGGCAACCTAATGGATAACGCCTGCAAATGGTGCCGCCATAAGGTCACCATCACCGCCACTCTAGAGCCAATCAAAGACGGTAAGCATTATGCCTTGCTGCTGGAAATCGAAGATGACGGTCCGGGTATCCCTGCCGAAACCATCCGGGAGATTTTAAAACGCGGCGTGCGTGCCGATGAAAATACCCATGGCCATGGTATCGGCATGAGCGTGGTGTATGAATTGACCGGACTGCTGGGCGGGCAATTGCAAGGCGGTAAAAGCCAGGCACTGGGCGGGATGAAATGGGGGGTTTATTTGCCGTAAGGGTGAGGCAATTAAATCACGCGCCTGCCCTTGCTCAATAGCTTCCACTAAACGGGACAAGGATGACTTGGCTTGCAACATATTGACGGTTTGCATGACTTTCTCCAAAAAAACTTAGTCTAGCCAGCCATAATAATCAAATAAGCATGAATCTTCGTCTGCATGACATGTAAGGATATTTTCCTTAATCCATAGTTGGTTTGATTTTCCGGCACGGTTGTTGTCGTAGGAGCTGGTTTTAGCAAAAACACTGCTTGCCTTTTGGCATAACATCAATCACTGAAAGCTATCAAGCCAAATTTTGCTCAGTATCCAGCACCAATTGGGTGGTTTGTAGCACGGTATCAGGATTCAGGCTCATTGAATCAATACCACAACTGACCAAGAATTGCGCCATTTCGGGGTAGTCGGAGGGGGCTTGCCCGCATAGGCCGCAGTGGCGATGGTTGCGGTGCGCGCCAGTTATGGCCAGCCGTATCATTTCTTTGACCCCGGCATCTCGCTCGTCAAAACTTTCTGCAACAATCGCCGAATCGCGGTCTACGCCCAAGGTCAATTGGGTCAGGTCGTTAGAGCCAATGGAAAAGCCATCGAAATGCTCGGAAAACGCGTCAATTTGGATGACATTGTTGGGTATTTCGCACATGACGTAAATTTCCAAGCCATTTTCGCCGCGCTTAAGCCCACATTCAGCCATATAGTCCAGCACCCGCTTGGCTTCGTCGATGCGGCGACAGAACGGAATCATTAAAATCACGTTGCTTAGCCCCATGTCCTCACGTACCCGCTTCATGGCGGCACATTCCAGCGCAAAACCTTCAGCATAGGCGGGGTGGGTGTAGCGGGATGCGCCACGGAAGCCGATCATGGGGTTTTCTTCGGAAAACTCGAACCATTGCCCACCTAGTAAGGTGGCGTATTCATTGCTTTTAAAGTCCGACATACGCACCACCACCGGTTTGGGATAAAACGCGGCGGCAATGGTGCCGACCCCTTCGGACAGCCGTTCGATGAAAAAATCGCTTGCCGTGGCATGGTTACGGGTCAGTTGGGTCAGTTGTTCCAGTTCGTCGGCATCTTGCACCCGTTCTGGATGCAACAAGGCCATCGGGTGCGCCTTGATGTATTCGGTGATGATGAACTCCATCCGCGCCAAACCAACACCGTCATTGGGCAAGAAGCTGGTCTTAAAGGCCAGCTCAGGGTTGCCCATATTCAGCATAATTTTGGTTTTGGGGCGTTTTAGGCCAGACAGGTCGGTGCTTAGGATGTCAAAATCCAGTAGGCCATCATAGACTTTGCCGTTGTCACCTTCGGCACAGGACACGGTCACCAGCGACTGGTCTTTAATGGTGGTGGTGGCGTTGTCGCAACCAATCACAGCAGGCACGCCCAATTCGCGGGAAATGATCGCCGCATGGCAAGTACGGCCGCCACGGTTGGTGACGATTGCCGAGGCTATCTTCATGATCGGCTCCCAGTCGGGCGTGGTCATATCGGCCACCAGCACATCACCCGGCTTAAAACTATCCAGTTGCCCAACGTGGTCAATAATGCGCGCCCTGCCCTGGGCTATTTTGCTGCCCACGGCATGGCCGGTGACGATAGCCTTGCCCTTTTCTTTTAGCTGGTACTGTTCAAGCATCATGCCATTGAGTTGTGACACCACCGTTTCTGGACGGGCTTGTACTATGTACAGCTTGCTATCCAAGCCATCTTTGGCCCATTCCATGTCCATCGGTTTGGCGTGTCCGGCTTTGTCGCTGTAATGTTGCTCTATTTTTAGCGCGTAATCGGCAAGGGTTAGCACGTCGTGGTCATTCAGGCAGAAACGTTGCCGTTCTTCTTCGGAAGTGACAATGTTACGGGTCGGTTCGCGGGTGCGCCCGTCGCTGTAAACCATTTTTATTTTTTTGGCCCCTAAGCTGCGTTTTAACACCGCGCGGTGGCCTTGCCGGAAAATGGGCTTATGGACGTAGAACTCATCAGGGTCAACCGCCCCTTGCACGACATTTTCACCTAAGCCATAAGCGCCGGTGATAAACACCACATCACTAAAGCCGGATTCGGTGTCTAACGAGAACATCACGCCGCTGGCATCCAAATCGGAACGTACCATTTTCATGATGCCGATGGACAAGGCCAGTTTGAAATGGTCAAAGCCTTGGTCAATGCGGTAATGGATGGCACGGTCAGTGAACAAACTGGCAAAGCAGCGTTTGCAGGCTTCCAACAAGGCTTGTTCGCCGCGTATGTTCAAATAAGTGTCTTGTTGCCCGGCAAAGCTGGCGGTAGGCAAGTCTTCGGCAGTGGCGGAACTGCGCACGGCAACACTCAGGCCGTCGCCATACTGGCTTTGCAGTCGTGCATAAGCCGCCAAAATCTGTTGCACCAAATCTTCGGGTAGGGGGGCTGCGTAGATGATTTCCCTTGCTTTTAGGGCGCGTTTGGCAAGGTCGTTGACATCATCGGGGTTTAAGCCATCCAAGGCTTGGTGTAAAGCTGTCCAGCCATCGGCTCGGTCGAGCAGGTAACGGTAGGCTTCGGCGGTAATGGCAAAGCCGTTGGGGATTAAAATGCCTTGTGGGGTCAGTGCTTGGTACATTTCCCCTAAGGAGGCGTTTTTGCCGCCCACTAAGGGGATGTCGTCTATGTTTAGCTCACTGAACCAGCGGATGTAGTTATTGTTGTTCATTTGGGCTCTCCTTTGTTTTGGGCTATGCCTATTGTTATTGATTGCCGTGCTTATCTTAAAACGCCGGTCGGACAAGAATAATTGTCCAACACGTGTATGTAGTTCGCCCGCTCGTAAGCGCTGGGGTCAATGGCGTGTTGTTGGCTAACGCTGCCTTTCAGTTGGCTGACTGATTGGTAACCGTGCCCGTCCAGCCAAATTTGCATAGCCGCCAACAAGCCGCTGATATGTTCCGGCCCATGTGCCAGTAGTACGCTGCACAGTTGTACGGCATCAGCCCCTGCCAACAGTGCTTTTAAGATGTCCGGCACAGTATGGAAACCACCTGTGACCGCCAACGATAAGTTGACCCGACCATGCAACAAAGCTGTCCAACGGATACGCAACAAGGCTTCGGCAGGTGTGGACAATTCCAGTTTTGGCACTATTTGTAGGGTGTCCAGATCAATATCGGGTTGGTAAAAGCGGTTGAACAGCACCAAGCCATCCGCACCGGCTTGCTCGAGACGTTTGGCAAAATGCAGCGGCGAGCTGAATTGTGCCGACAGTTTTAAGGCAATCGGCACACGGATATGGCGTTTGAGTTCTTGTAGAATATCAATATAGCGGTTTTCGACGCTGTTGCTGTCTTCGCCGTCCACCGGTACATAGTAACTATTAAGTTCTAAGGCATCCGCGCCGGCTTCTTGCAAAGCCCGTCCGTATTCCAGCCAGCCGCCCAGTGACGTGCCGTTCAGGCTGGCAATGACGGGGATTTTTAGGCGGGTTTTCAGTTTTTGCAGATGCTCCAAGTATTGTTCTTGGTAAGTTTTTATGTTGGCAGGCAGCGGATGGAAAGAATCCGCCTCGCCGTGGCCTATGGCTTGTTGGAAAAAAAACCGTGCATGATGTTGGGTCTCGGCGGTGATTTTTTCTTCAAACAGCGAGTACATGACTAACGCAGATGCCCCGGCATCTTCCAGCCGTAAGCCACTGGCAAGGTCTTTGCTGAGTGGTGATGCGGAAGGCACCAGCGGGTTGGCTAGCGCTAAACCGAGGTAGTGGGTGCTTAAATCAGCCATTTTGGTGCTCCGCTTGGCTTGGTGCTTTCTGGGTTTGTGCCTTGGTCGCCGCAACGGAAACGCTGTCATCCCAGGTGAGTTCGGCCAGTTGTTGGTAATAATGGTAACGGCGTTTGACATCTTGTTGGGCTTGCGCCAAAAACGCTTCCGCCGCCTCTGGTTGGCTTTGCCATAACATGCTGAAGCGGGTTTCGCTCATGACAAAGTCACGGTAAGGAATGGATGGTTCGGCAGAATCCAAGTGCATAGGGTTTTTGCCTTGTTTGGCTTTGCCTGGGTCAAACCGGAACAACGGCCAATGCCCGCTTTTAACTGCCAAGTTTTGTTGGCGGTGGTTGTTGGACAAGTCCACCCCATGCGCTATGCAAGGGGCGTAAGCAATAATGATGGACGGGCCATCGTGCGCTTCGGCTTCGAGGAATGCCGACAGGGTTTGGGTGTCTTTACCCGCATAAGCGACATGGGCGACATAGACGTTGGGGTAATCCATTGCCAACAGCGCCAAGTCCTTTTTGGCGGTGGCTTTGCCGCCCGCCGCAAATTTGGCCACGGCGCCCAATGGTGTCGACTTGGAGGTTTGTCCGCCGGTATTGGAATACACTTCGGTGTCCAGCACCAAAATATTGACATTACGCCCGCTAGCCAATACATGGTCCAGGCCGCCATAGCCAATATCATAAGCCCAGCCGTCGCCACCGATAATCCAGACGCTTTTTTTGCACAGGTTGTCGGCCAAGGCCAGCAAGCTGCGGGCGTTATCATCGTTTAAATCTGCCAAGCGTTGTTTCAGTTCGGCAACACGGGCGCGTTGTTCATAAATGCCCGCTTCATCGGATTGGTCGGCATTGATGATCGTGTCCACCCATTCTGCGCCCAGTTGCCCACTGAATACAGCCAATAATTCCTTGGTGTATTCGGTTTTCTTATCAATGGCTACGCGGATGCCCAAGCCAAATTCAGCATTGTCTTCAAACAGCGAATTGTTCCAAGCAGGGCCGCGGCCTTCGGCGTTTTTTGCCCAAGGTGTAGTGGGCAGGTTTCCGCCATAAATGGACGAGCAGCCAGTGGCGTTGGCAATCACCATGCGGTCACCAAACAATTGCGAAGCCAGTTTTAAATAAGGGGTTTCGCCACAGCCGACACAAGCGCCGGAGAATTCAAACAACGGTTGCAGCACCATTGAACCTTTGATGGTGTTGGTTTTGAGCAGGCGACGGTCATATTCGGGGATGGACAGAAAGAACGCCCAATTGACCCGTTCGGCTTCCCGCAACGGGGCTTGCGGCTGCATGTTGAGTGCCTTGCGGCTGGCGTTGGATTTGTCACGGATCGGGCAAATATCCACGCACAAGGTGCAACCAGTGCAATCTTCAGGGGCGACTTGGTAACTCATTGCCAGCCCTGCTGGGAAGTCTTTGCCCAGCATTTCCGCATGTTTGAAGGTGTCCGGTGCATTGTCCAGCACGGCGGTGGGATATATTTTGCTGCGGATAACGCCGTGTGGGCAGACCATCACGCATTTGCCACATTGGGTGCATAAGTCGGTTTCCCATACTGGTATTGCCAAGGCCAGATTACGTTTTTCGTAGGCGGCAGTACCAGTGGGGAAGGTGCCATCAATAGGCAGGGTGCTGACCGGCAAACTGTCGCCCTGTCCGGCAATGATGCGGGCAGTGACTTGCCGCACAAAATCGGGGGCGTTAGTAGGGATGCGCGAGGCAATGGCCTGTTCAGCCACCAAAACGGGCGTTGTGGGGTAAGCAACGGGGTGCAAATTAGCCAAAGTTTCATCAATGGCCTTAAAATTCAATTCAACAATACGCTGGCCTTTTTTACCATAAGTTTTTTGCACGGCATGTTTAATGGCCGCCAGCGCATCTTGTTGGGGCAACACGCCAGAAATGGCAAAAAAGCAGGTCTGCATGATGGTGTTGATGTGCTTGCCCATGCCGCAACGTTCGGCAACCGCATAACCATCAATCACATAAAAACGGATATGTTTGGCGCGGATTTGTGCCTGCATCCGTGCCGGTAGCGTGTCCCATACCCGATCAGCTACTTGTGGGGTGTTCAGCAAAAACACGGCATTATCCGCCGCATTATTGAGCAGGTCGTAACGTTCCAGAAAAATGGCCTGATGGCAACCGATGAATTGGGCATCATTCTCGGCAATCAGGTAAGTGGAGCGGATAGGTTGGTCACCAAAACGCAGGTGTGAGACGGTAGTGGCGCCGGACTTTTTGGAATCGTAGACAAAATAGCCTTGGGCGTATAAATCGGTTTCTTCACCAATGATCTTGATGGTGTTTTTGTTAGCACCCACAGTACCATCACTGCCCAAGCCATAAAATAAGGCTTGGAAGGTGTTGTGGTGTGCATCAGTACGGTAGTTGTCATCCCACGCTAGGCTGGTATGGGTCACATCGTCATGGATGCCGATGGTAAACTGGTTTTTGGGCTGGGCTTGCAGCAGTTCGTCAAAAATCGCCTTGACCATGCCGGGGGTGAATTCTTTGGACGACAAGCCATAGCGTCCACCAATAATCACCGGAAAGGCGGCAAATTTGCTGTGGTTTTGGGCAATGGCGGTCAGCACATCTTTATAAAGCGGTTCGCCGTCCGCCCCCGGTTCTTTAGTGCGCTCCAATACGGCAATATGTTTGCAGCTGGCTGGCAAAGCGGCAATCAAGGCTTCTGCTGAAAAGGGACGGTATAAGCGGACTATCAACACGCCCACCGATGCGCCGTTACGGTTGAGGAAATCGACTGTTTCATGCACGGTTTCAGCACCAGACCCCATCAACACCAACACCTGCTCCGCCTGTTCTGAGCCAACATAGTCAAATAGCCGGTATTGGCGGCCAGTCAATTGGGCAAACCGGTCCATAGCGGCCTGCACCAGACCGGGCATTGCCTGATAATGGGCATTGACCGATTCGCGGGCCTGAAAATAAACATCCGGGTTTTGTGCCGTACCCCGCAATACAGGGTTGTCCGGTGTCAGACCGCGTTGGCGGTGTGCCTGTATGTCGTTGGCATCCAACATAGCCTGCAATATTTCATCATCAATCGCGTGGATTTTGGCAATTTCGTGGGACGTGCGGAAACCATCAAAAAAGTGCATGATCGGGATGCGGCTGCTGAGTGTAGCTGCTTGGGCAATCAAGGCAAAATCTTGCACTTCTTGCGGCGAATTGGCACACAACATGGCAAAGCCAGTCATTCTTGCTGCCATCACGTCGCTATGGTCACCGAAAATGGACAAGGCTTGGCAAGCCAAAGAGCGGGCGGCAATATGGAACACGGTTGGGGTCAGTTCACCGGCAATTTTGTACATATTGGGCAGCATCAGTAGCAAGCCTTGCGAAGCCGTGAAGGTGGTCGCCAAAGCCCCTGCTTGCAACGCTCCGTGTATCGTCCCGGCGGCACCCGCTTCACTTTGCATTTCGATCACCTGCGGCACCGTACCCCACAAGTTAGTTTGCCCACGTGCCGACCATTCATCCGCCCATTCGCCCATCGGTGAAGCGGGGGTGATGGGGTAGATGGCAATAACCTCGTTAAGTTTATGGGCAATAGTGGCGGCGGCTTGGTTGCCGTCGAGCGTGACAGTGTGCGGATGTGGCATAACACGACCTCTTGAATATGAGATTAGGCCAAAGCAATTGTCATTATCTTAAACCTAATAGGGGATTTGTCGAGGACAATTTTGGCTTTTACAACGTGTTTTTAAGAAGCCGATGGTGGATTGCAAGACTTAGATGATCATGACCCTGCCACATTGATTGCATAGCTGGCAGGCATAATTTTCAGCAACATCCGTGTTATCACCTGATATTTGATATAATTGAATTTGTTAATAATCTTGCAGGACAGCCCATGCCCCGCTACCTCGACCCCAAGAACGACCTGGTGTTCAAGAAAATCTTCGGCGAACACCCGCTGTTGCTGCAGGACTTCCTGAACGCCCTGCTGCCCTTGCCGGAGGACGGGCAGATCATCGGATTGAATTACCTGCAACCGGAAC
>CAJAWH010000103.1 GCA_903945605.1 uncultured Methylococcaceae bacterium
GCCCACTTCGCAGCTGAGGAAGCGCCTCCCATGTCGATCAACAGCCATCCCTATCCGGCAGTAGTTTTTTTTGAACCAACATAGGTGTGCATCCCATCCGGCCCGACGACTTCGACACCCGTTGTGGAGCGGATGGCCCCGATCGGTTCGCCATGCGCCTTGATCCACTTATAGACAGCAACATGGCTACATTTCAGGGACCGGCCAATAGACCGGAAACCGAGGCCCTCATGGTAAAGCTGGAGCGCTTGGCGCTTGGTCTCCGCGCTTATGCCCCGGTACTGGACAGTATGCCTATACCCGCAAGACTTGCATCCATATCGCTGCCTTGCCTTGGCGATGCCGTCTTTGGCGCATTCCGCCGACCCACATTTTGGACAACTCATAGGGGCTTTTTCCTGTATAAAGTGAGCCAGCATAATGGATGCTGTACTAAATTAACAATGCCGGATTATTTACATCAAGCAGAAAATCAGGAAAATCTTGGCTATGAGAGGGTTGTCCAAATTCTAACGATTGGGCAATCATCCAAGCTTTTAACCATTCTTGAATTAAATTGCCTATTGTGTCCTTGGTTTCAATTTCTACCGTAATATCCTTGAGTGTAAAAGATATTTTTCCCTTTTGGCCTACTAGGGCATAGTCAGTGACCAGTATTTTATAAAGTTGCTCGGCAGTTATTTTCATCGGGTCGTAGAAAGTAGTTCTCTAGTGTAAATGGACTGCAATGGCAAGCTATAAAGAGGCTTTAGTTTATTACGTAAAGTCTTCCGGCAGCTGCTGGTGCCAGCCGGTTGTCTGTTGATAGCGGTGGGCGACATTTAACAGCCTAGCTTCCTGAAAATAATTGCCAATGATTTGTAGGCCAGCGGGCAAGCCGTTGATGAAACCAGCCGGTATGGACAGTGCAGGTAGGCCGGCCAGATTGATGGCGATGGTGTAAATGTCGGCAAGATACATTTCAATAGGGTCGGCCAGTTTTTCGCCGATGCCAAACGCGGGTGTAGGCGTGACCGGACTCATGATAACGTCCACTTCGCTGAGAGCCTTGCTAAAATCTTCACTAATCAGGCGGCGCACTTTTTGCGCTTTCAGGTAGTAGGCATCGTAATAGCCCGCTGACAATGCATAAGTGCCCATTAGGATGCGGCGTTTGACTTCTTTGCCAAAAGCTTCACCGCGTGAGCGCACATACAGGTCGGTCAAGTCTTGTGGATGTTGGCAGCGGTAGCCAAAACGCACGCCGTCAAAGCGTGATAAGTTAGCGGAGCATTCCGCTGATGCAATGACATAATAGGCAGGAATTGCCAGCTTAAGGTTGGGCATGGACACTTCTTGAGTAGTTGCGCCTAACTTTCTGTATTCGGCTATGGCTGTTTCCAATACGGTGGCCATGTCTGCATTCAGACCTTCGGCAAAGAACTCTTTGGGCAAGCCAATGGTAAGTCCTTGCAAGGGTTGGTTGATGTCGGCCAAATAATCAGCTACCGGTTCATCGGCACTGGTGGAATCCTTGGGGTCGAAACCGGCCATAGCCTGTAATAGGATGGCGGTGTCTTCAGCGCTTCGGGCCATAGGCCCGGCTTGGTCGAGGCTGGATGCGTAAGCAATCATGCCGTAACGGGATATGCGTCCGTAGGTGGGTTTTAAGCCGGTGATGCCGCAGAGCGCCGATGGTTGGCGGATAGACCCGCCGGTATCTGTTCCGGTGGCATAAGCGGCCAATTGTGCAGCCACTGCAACCGCTGAGCCCCCAGAGGAGCCGCCTGGTACTTTGCTGGTGTCCCAGGGGTTTTTGGCGGCCCCATAAAAGCTGGTTTCATTGGATGAGCCCATGGCAAACTCGTCCATGTTCAGTTTGCCCAGCATGACCGCACCGGCTTGGTTAAGCTTATCAACTACCGTGGCGTTGTAGGGTGCAATAAAGTTGTCGAGCATTTTTGAAGCGCAACTGGTTTTGACCCCTTGGGTACAAAAAATGTCTTTGTGTGCCATGGGGATGCCGGTCAACAGATCAGCTGTACCGGCGGCAATTTTGATGTCAGCCTGTTGTGCTGCTTGTAGTGCTTGCTGGTCGGTGACGGTGATATAGGCGTTGAGTTCGGGGTAGCGTTTGATGCGGTCTAAGAAGTGTTGGGTCAGTTCAACGCTGGAAAATTGCCCCGAACGCAGTCCGTGGGCTAATTGGCTAATGGTTTGGGTGTGCATGCTAATGGATTCCCTTTACTCAATGACTTTAGGGACGAGATAAAGCCCGTCTTGTGTTTGCGGGGCAATGGCTTGGAAGTGGTCACGCTGGTTTTGTTCGGTGACCACGTCCGGCCGCAAGCGTTGGCATTGGTCTAGGGGGTGTGCCATGGGTTTGGTGCCCGTAGTGTCCAATGCTTCCATCTGCGCCATTAACGCTAACAGTCCGGATAGGTCTTGCGCATAACTGCCAATATCTTCATTTTCGATTCCCAATCGCGCCAAGTGCGCGATTTTATTGACATCATTTGCCGATAACGACATTTTTTACTCCATGGAAAGCAAACTGATATAAATATGATACTTTATATCTTGCCCAAATACCCGCTTGATTGATAAAGTAACAATATTTTTTCTTCCATAGGACACAGGTAATAATGTTCAAACGAATTCGCGGCCTTTTCTCAAATGATCTCTCGATAGATTTAGGGACCGCCAATACCTTGATATACATTCCCGGACAAGGAATTGTCCTTAACGAGCCTTCGGTCGTCGCAATCAAAGAGGACAAGGTACGCGGTCAAAAGAGCATTGCCGCTGTGGGGATTGAGGCCAAACGGATGTTAGGGAGGACACCAGGCAATATCACCGCAATTAGGCCGCTAAAAGATGGTGTCATTGCTGACTTTGCCGTAACTGAACGCATGTTGCGTTTTTTTATTGAAAAAGTTCATAAAAACAAGATGCTACGACCTAGTCCACGGATACTGATTTGTGTGCCTTGCGGTTCCACGCAAGTGGAGCGTCGGGCCATCCGTGAGTCGGCGGCAATGGCTGGGGCAAGGGAGGTGTATCTGATTGAGGAACCCATGTCCGCCGCTATTGGGGCGGGCTTGCCAGTTGATGAGGCGTGCGGGTCGATGGTGCTGGATATCGGTGGAGGCACTTCCGAGGTGGCTGTCATTTCCATTAATGGCATTGTGTATTCCAATTCGGTGCGCATTGGTGGCGACCGTTTTGATGAGGCCATCATCAATTATGTGCGCCGTAATTATGGCACGCTCATTGGTGAAGCCACCGCCGAACGTATCAAGCTGGAAATTGGCACGGCTTATCCGGGTAGCGAGGTTAAAGAGATTGAGGTGAATGGTCGTAATCTTGCTGAGGGGGTGCCCCGTAGTTTTGCCTTGAACAGCAACGAAATCCTTGAGGCGTTGCAAGAGCCATTATCGGGTATTGTCGGTACAGTCAAAATGGCTTTGGAACAAACCCCACCCGAGTTGGGTTCTGACGTTGCCAATCGGGGCATTTATCTGACGGGTGGCGGAGCATTGCTTAAGGACATTGACCGCCTGATCGCCGAAGAAACTGGCTTGCCGGTTTACATTGCCGACGATCCGTTGACCTGTGTGGCGCGTGGCGGCGGTATGGTGCTGGAGCGTTTGGACAAAAAAAGCCTCTCCACATTTTCGCTGGAATAAAAATCTTCTAGTGCTGTAAATTATGCCACCTAGGCTTGCTAGGCCACTTGATTATTTAATTGCATGGATGCAATAGGTAATTTTTTTGAGCGGTGTGGAATCCTGAATAAACTATTGGGAAATAGTGGCTGGGGATATCAATCGAGGAGTTGTACTATTAAACTGTTATTTGCCACTGGCCCTTCCATTAACACCCGTCTGCTTGTGGCTGTCATCACCTCTATCGCGTTGTTGGTCACCGAGCATAATAACCAACAACTGGATAAGTTGCGTTCGTTTTTATCATTTGTAGTCGATCCGCTTAAATATTTGGTCAGTGTGCCTACTAATTTGCTGCAAAATGCTTCCGATACCATCAGAACCTATGCGTCTTTGAAAGAAGAGAACCAGAAACTACACGAAAGCCAATTGATCCATCAAACACGTTTGTTAAAACTGGAAGCGCTGGAGAAAGAAAATATCCGTCTTAGGGCCTTGTTGGACAATTCTTTTAAATTGGGCGAACAAGTGCTGGTGGCAGAGATTTTATCGGTTAAGGCGGCTCCTTTTGAGCACATTGTCACTGTCAATAAGGGCACCCGTTTTGGTGTCCATCCCCAGCAACCAGTATTGGATGCCAACGGAGTGGTTGGACAAGTGTTCAGGTCGCAACCGTTGACGGCTGATATTATGCTGATCACTGACCTTAACCACGCCATTCCTGTGGAAGTCAACCGCAACGGATTGCTGACCATTGCTGTTGGCAGCGGCAACCTTAACCAACTGATTTTGCCTTATTTGCCCAATAACGCCGACATTCATCCGGGTGACTTGCTGATCACATCGGGTTTGGGCGGTACTTTTCCACAAGGTTATCCGGTTGCCGTGGTCGATCAGTTCACCTCGCAGCCCAACAAACCCTTTGCCAGCATCACCGCCACCCCCAAGGCCCAGCTTGACCGTAACCGTGAGCTGATGATTGTCTGGAGCAATGCCGCCCCGATACCGCTGACGGGTAAACCCGCAAACGAAACTACAGAAGAAAAACAACATGCCCAACCATGATTTCTACGGCCCAGGCCGCATTATTATGACAATTGTGGCGGCTATGTGCCTGAGAATAGCCCCTTGGCCTGCTGCTGTCGTGCCGTTCAACCCCGACTGGGTATTGCTGGTGTTGATTTACTGGGGGCTTACCCTTCCTGAGCGGGTCGGTATTTTTCATGCCTGGTTTTTTGGCCTGCTGACGGATGTGCTGACTGGCAGGTTATTGGGCCAATACGCCTTGGCGTATTCGCTGGTGATCTATATTTGCTTGAAATTACATAAGCGTTTACGGCAGTTTCCCCTGTTGCAACAAGAGTTGTTCATTTTTTTCTGCTTGTTGCTGTCACAATTGTTACTTTTTTTGATTAAGAATTTGCAAAATCCAGCGCAACTTCATGCCGCATTCTGGATACCTGTGTTTACCGGCACACTGTTCTGGCCGGTGGTCTATTTTGCCCTGCGTTTTGTCAATTTGGCCCGAAGCTTGAAATGATGCTGAACATCCAGTCGTATCCCCATCATGTCCAATAGCTTTAATATCAAAAATAACGTCTTTGAAAATCGGCTATTCCTTAACCGCATTGTCGCCGCTTTTATAACCATTATTGTATTGGCGTCAGGCTTGGTGGTGCGTCTGGTTTATTTGCAGGTCGTCGGTCACGAGCATTATGCTTCACTTGCCAAAGACAACAGTATAAAAATTGTGCCGCTGGTGCCTACGCGCGGCATGATTTACGACCGTAAAGGTAAGATATTGGCAGAAAACCGTTCTTCTTACAGCTTGGAATTGACTCCCGAACAAATGCCCGATGTCGATGGTACGCTGAAACGTCTGCAAAAGCTGCTCGATATTCCTGACGAGACGATAGAGACTTACCAGAAACAGCGTAGGCGTCAAAAGCAATTCACCAGTAGCCCTTTGCTGATCGGTTTGAACGAGCTGGAATTGGCAAAATTTGCTGTGGTTAGGCCATATTTTCCGGGCGTTGATATCCGTACCCGATTGGTCAGGTATTATCCTTACGGTGAAATCACTTCGCATGTGGTCGGGTATGTGGGGCGGATTAGCGAAACTGAACTAAAAGATTTACCGGTGGCTGAATATCGGGGTTCCAGCCATATTGGCAAGCTGGGCATAGAAAGCTCGTACGAAAATGCTTTGCATGGCAAAACGGGTTATGCGGAAATAGAAACCAATGTCCAAGCAAGGCCATTGAACACGCTCAGCGAGACAATGGCTACGCCGGGGTCGGATTTGCACCTGACCTTGGACATAGATTTGCAAAAAACCGCCTATGATGCCTTGGAAAATTATAATGGTGCAGTGGTTGCCATCGATATCAAAACCGGCGGGGTGCTGGTGTTTGTCAGCCGTCCTGGGTTTGACCCCAACCCCTTTGTGGTGGGTATTGATAATGCCACCTACCAAAGCCTACAAAATTCTGATAACCAACCGCTATTTAATCGCGCATTGCGTGGCTTGTACCCGCCAGGCTCAACTGTGAAACCCTTTATTGCCTTGGCGGGGCTTGAATACAACACTATCAGCGCCCAGCAAAAGCTGTTTTGTCCGGGGTATTACCAATTGCCTGGAGCTAGCCATAAATACCGTGATTGGAAACGCGGCGGACACGGTTCGGTGAATTTAAACCAAGCCATTACAGAATCCTGTGATGTCTATTTTTATCGGCTGGCTTCCATGCTGGGTATTGACAATCTCCATGAGTTTTTACAGAAATTTGGTTTTGGCGAAAAGACAGGCATTGATTTGCTGGGCGAAAAAAGCGGTATTTTGCCTTCGCGCGAATGGAAGCAGCAGCAAAAAAACCGTGCTTGGTATCCGGGCGACACCTTAATCACCGGCATTGGCCAAGGTTACCACCAAGTGACCCCTTTGCAGCTAGCCCGCGCTACTGCGACGCTCGCCAATCGAGGCAATATCGTTACCCCGTTTTTGGTTGACCGGCTTGTCACTGCCCAAGTTAGCCAACCGGGGCCGGAAATTCACCAAGGTGTGATCCCGTTAAAGCCGGAAAACCTTAATAACGTTATCGAAGGTATGGTTAATGTGGTGCATAGTCAGCGCGGCACAGCTAAAGGCATCAATCGGGGTCTCAAGTACATTATTGCTGGCAAGACGGGTACCGCCCAGGTTATGGGCATCAAGCAAAACGCCCGTTATAACGAGAATGAAATAGATTTCAAATACCGTGACCATGCGCTGTTTATTGCTTTTGCACCTGCCGATAATCCGCAAATTGCCGTGGCGGTGATCGCGGAAAACGGCGGGCATGGCGGCTCGGTCGCTGCGCCAATAGCAGGTGCAGTTATCAAGCAATATCTGAGCGAACAGCCCTAGGAATGCCATGAAAACCGAAAATCGCCACGAACATTTTGAACCGCCCTCACTGCTGGGCAATTTGTTAAGAAGTTTGCATATTGATATCCCTCTGTTTATTGGCTTGGTATTGGCTGCTTTGCTCAGCTTTATAATTTTGTATAGTGCGGCGGGGCAAGAAATGGCGGTGTTATACCGCCAAGCTGCCCGTATTGGTTTGGCTTTTGCCTTAATGGCGGCCTTGGCGCACGTCAATCCCAACCAGTTTAAGCAATACTCCACTATTTTATTTAGCTTTGGCATCATATTGCTGCTTGCCGTATTGGTGATGGGCGAAATTGGCAAGGGCGCACAGCGTTGGCTGGACTTAGGTTTTTTTCGTTTCCAGCCATCGGAGATGATAAAGTTGACCACCCCCATGATGGTGGCAAGGTATTTATCAGAACACCGGCTGCCTCCCAAAACCGGGCAACTTTTGATTGCCTCCGGGTTGATTTTGTTGCCAACGTTGTTGATAGCCAAGCAGCCGGATTTGGGCACTGCTATTTTGGTCGCCAGTTCGGGTGCAGGGGTGTTATTTTTTGCCGGGTTGTCATGGGCTTTCATTGCTGCCATTATTGCTGCCTTAGCTTCGTTGACCCCCATTATTTGGCATTTTATGCACGGTTACCAACGTGATCGGGTATTGACTTTTTTAAACCCAGAAGCTGACCCGCTAGGCCGCGGTTATCATATTATCCAATCGAAAATTGCCATTGGTTCCGGTGGTATTTATGGCAAGGGTTGGTTGGGCAGCACCCAGTCTGAATTGGAGTTTTTGCCGGAAAGTTCCACTGATTTTATTTTTGCCGTATTTGCTGAAGAATTTGGCTTATTTGGCTGTGTCGGCTTGTTGTTGCTGTATTTGTTGATTATTGCCCGCTGCTTGCATATCGCCAGTCAGGCTCAAGACACTTATTGCCGCTTATTGGCAAGCAGCTTGGCATTTACGTTTTTTGTCTATGTGTTTGTGAATATCGGTATGGTGATAGGGGTTTTGCCAGTGGTTGGGGTGCCGTTGCCTTTAATCAGTTACGGCGGCACTTCTATTGTCACTTTGCTGGCAGGATTCGGAATTTTGATGTCCATCCATACCCACAAAAAGCGTTTGTCACGCTAATGGGATACTTTTTTTATTTGACCATTGTATTTTGTTGTTGGGGAGTGATGGGCTGTACATCCGCCATAAAAAATAACCAAACGGTTTTTATAGCGGATATGACCGGTCGGCATCAATTTGACCCCGAGGTTTTAAATGATTGGTTCGACCAAGTTGATATTAAGGATGACATCCTAAAAAAAATCGCCAAGCCCTTAGAAGCCTTGTCTTGGCATGAATACCGCAGTATTTTTTTGACCACCCGCCGAATTGATGAAGGGGTACAGTTTTGGCAAGCCAACCAAGCTGCACTTGCCGCCGCCGAACAGCAATACGGCGTGCCAGCGGCCGTTATTGTGGCCATATTGGGTGTGGAGACCCGCTACGGGCGACATCCGGGCAAATACCGTGTCATTGATGCACTGGCTACGCTCGCTTTTGCCTACCCGCCACGCAGTGCATTTTTTCGTAGTGAATTGGAGCAATTTTTACTACTGTGCCGCGAACAAAACTTTGATCCGTTGGCGTTAAATGGTTCTTACGCGGGGGCAATGGGTATGCCGCAATTTATGCCCAGTAGTTTCCGCCATTATGCGGTTGATTTTGACCACGATCGGCGTAGCGATATTTGGCAAAACCCTGCCGATAGCATCGCCAGCATTGCCAATTACTTGGCGCTAAACCAATGGCAGCGGGGCGGGGTTGTAGCTGTGCCCCTGAGCAATCCAAGGCAATCAAGCCGCTACAAAAATAAATTAAGCCAAAACCTTAAGCCGGATTTGAAGGTGGCGGATTTGGCACTGCTTGATTTGCAACCCGCCGAACCGCTTCCGGCAGATGCCAATTTTAAGTTGTTGGCTTTTGCGGGTGTCGAGGGCGAACAGCTATGGGCCGGCATGGATAATTTTTATGTTATCACCCGTTATAACCACAGCCCGCTATACGCCTTGGCGGTTTACCAGTTAAGCCAAGCAATTGTGCAGAAAAAGCAACGCTTCGTATACCAGTGATACCAAACAAATCGATGTTGGCATGTTACAATTGCGATTGTTTTAGCGAGTCCATTAGTAGAGAGCGATGACCCCTATTAGCCGTTTTACCCTGATCTTATTTCTTTGTTTTCAAACAGCTGTTCTGTTTGCCCAGCCCCCAGCAGTTGCGGCAATGGATTTGACAGTGCCGGCGGCCCCCAATTTGGCGGCGGAGGCTTATTTCCTGCAGGATTTTTATACTGGCAAAGTGCTTGCCGAGAATAATGCCGACAAGCGTCTGGCGCCTGCCAGCCTGACTAAAATCATGACAGTCTATGTTGTTTTCCGGGAAATTGGTGGTGGTCGCTTACATTTGGATGATGTGGCGACCATTAGCCAGAAAGCCCGTGAAACTTCGGGTTCGCGCATGTTTTTAGAAATTAACAGCCAAGTTAAAATTGAGGATTTGCTGAAAGGTGTCATTATCCAATCAGGTAACGATGCGAGTGTTGCTTTGGCGGAACATGTTGCGGGCAGTGAAGAGACTTTTGCCGAATTGATGAACCAACATGCGGTCAGGTTAGGCATGGCCAACACTCATTTTGTCAATGCTGATGGTTTGCCCAACCCTGACCATTACACATCCGCCCGCGATTTGGCAACGCTCACCAGTGCGTTGATCAAGGAATTTCCTGAATACTACAAATGGTTCTCGCAACAGGAGTTCACTTATAACAACATCACCCAACACAACCGGAATCTGTTGCTGGGGCGTGACGAGACGGTGGATGGTGTAAAAACGGGGTTTACCGATGAAGCAGGCTACTGCTTGGTGGCTTCCGCCTTGCGCGAAGACATGCGCCTAATTTCCGTTGTCTTGGGTACTAAAAGTGCACTGGCCCGTGCACGGGAAAACCAAACACTGCTCAATTATGGCTATCGTTTTTACGAATCGCACCGTTTGTATGAAGGCAAAAAATCATTGCAGGAAGTCCGGGTATGGAAAGGCAATAGCCAGACCTTGCATTTAGGATTGGCAGAAGACCTTTATGTCATTATCCCGCGCCGTCAATACAAAGGCTTGAATGCGGTGATAAGCGTGGATAAAAAAATCACCGCACCGATCAGGCAAGGTGATGCATTTGGAAAACTCAAGGTGTCTTTACAAGACAATCTGTTGTTTGAAAAAAATCTGGTGGCGTTGGAACCGGTCGAGTCCGGCAATATTTTGCGCCGTCTCTATGACAGCACATTGTTGATGATGGAGAAATCCGACGATGGAAAATAAGACCGTTTATCTTAATGGCAGTTACTTGCCGCTTAATGAGGCTAAAGTGTCAGTGCTTGACCGTGGCTTCTTGTTTGGTGACGGTGTGTATGAGGTGATCCCTTGTTATTCAGGTCATTTGTTCCGTCTCCAAGACCATTTGCAGCGGTTAGAAAATAGTCTGGCGGGGATACGCTTGGCTAATCCGTTTAGCAACGGACAGTGGCAAGCCATTTTACA
>CAJAWH010000104.1 GCA_903945605.1 uncultured Methylococcaceae bacterium
GCCGACATCGTCAACGGCCTGCGCGGCGAAGGCTTCATGCCGTTCATGGTCTGCCAGGCCAAGACCCGCACCGAAGGCAAGGCCGACTACACCAAGCACCTGCTGCGTTTCCGCCACCAAGGGCAAATCAACGGCGACACCGCCAATGAGATCATCCTGGTCAACTCCCATGACGGCACGTCCAGTTACCAGATGTTGGCGGGCTGTTTCCGCTTTGTCTGCCACAACGGCCTGATCTGCGGCGACACCGTGGAAGACCTGCGCATCCGCCACACCGGCGACATCCTGTCCCATGTCATCGAAGGGGCGTACCGCATCGTTGGCGAGTTCGCGCAAGTCGAGGCGGGCAAAGAGCTGATGCAGGGCATCGACCTCAACCTCCGGCAGCAGAACGCCTTCGTCAACGCCGCCTTGTCCTTGCGTTATGACCCGGAAGAAAACATCCCCATCACCGCGCAACAGCTCAACCAGCCGCGCCGCACCGATGACCGGGGCAGTGACCTCTGGCGCACCTTCAACCGCGTCCAGGAGAACCTGCTGCAAGGCGGGCTGCAAGGGCTCAACCGCAACGGCGGGCGCATCACCACCCGCAAAGTCACCAGCGTCAGCGAGAACGTCCGGCTCAACCGGGCGTTGTGGACACTGGCCGAAGAAATGGCACGGCTGGCGGCCTGAGCGGTTTGCCTTGGCAAAGCCCAGCCACGTCCACACTTCAACCTTAAACCCTCACCCATGCCTGTTGCAGCGGTCAAAACCGCCGCAACGGGCTTTTTTTTAGGAGTGTCACCATGTCCGCCAAATTAGCAACAACAACCACAACAACCGCCCCACTAACCACAGCAACCCCAAAGCCAACCGCAAGGCCAGCAACACAACTTCCCGACCTTGCCGACCCAGTCGCCATCACCGCCCTGCCCGCCGCCGTCTCGCTCGGCACGCTGCAAGCCAACCACCCCGCCGCCCTGGTCTCCGGTGCGGCGGAACTGGCCTGCCAACTGGCGCAAGTCATCGACCAACAAAAGCTGTCCACCGTCATCAAGGGCAAACGCTTCGTCAACGTGGAGGGCTGGACAACTCTCGCCACCATGCTGGGCGTGACCGCACGGGAAATCGCCACCACCGAAAGCGACGGCATCTTCACCGCCACGGTGGAATTGGTGCGTATGGCCGACGGGGCTTGCATCAGCCGCGCCAGTGCCGAATGCGGCTCGCCCGACGAACTGGACAAATACGGCAAGCCGCTGTGGTCAAGCCGACCCCGTTACGCCAGACGCTCTATGGCGCAGACCCGCGCCACCGGGAAAGCCTGCCGGTTAGCCTTCAGTTGGATCATGTCACTGGCGGGTTACGAGGTGACACCCGCAGAGGAAATGGCACCGGTCATTGAAGCCGAAGCGGACACCCGCACGGCCTCATCAGGCAAAAGCCATGCCCAAACCTTCCAAACAGCGCAAACAGACCCAACTGTACCTGCGCCCAACCCGCCCACCCGCATCACTGCCAGCCAGCTCAGGTTGCTGGAAGCCCAAGTGCGCGATTACCACCTGGACATCAGCCGTGTCGAAGCCTCGGTGAAAAGGGCCTGGCAACTGCACGGGCTGGCAGACCTGAACCCGCAGCAGTTCGAGGAGCTGCTCGTCCAGCTGGAAAAATGGGCGGCTCAGGAATACGCCCGGGCGGAGGCCGTCTCGGCACGCCAGCGGGATGCGGTGGCTTTTTGACCTTTACGTCTCATAACAGAATCACTTATTTCCCAATACAAAGGAGCATCAGCATGAACAATCACAACTCTTCCCAAAATCAACACCGCACCAACAACAGTAACCAGCACCTTTCGCTATACCAACTCAGCGGCAATTACCTGCAAGCCCTGGACTTCCTGACCGACCCGGAACTGGACGTGCCGATGGAAGCCGTCAACGACACCCTGGAAGGCATTAGCGGGGAGCTGGAAGACAAGGCCATCAATGTCGCAAAGTTTCTGCGCAATCTGGAAAGCACAGCGGAAGCGATCAAGGCCGCTGAAACCGCTATGGCTAAACGCCGCAAAGCCCTGGAAAACCGGGCAAGCTGGTTGAAAGGCTATATCAAGGACAACATGGAAGCCACCGGCATCAGCAAGATTGAATGCCCGTATTTCAAACTGTCCATCGCCAAAAACCCGCCCGCTTTGGAGATAGTCGAGGAACAGGCCATCCCCCAGCACTACAAACACACGGAAACCATCAACGTGGTTCAGGTTGACAAAGCGGCCATTAAAGCAGCTTTGGCCAAAGGTGACCCCATACCGGGGGCTAGGCTGAGCTATGGGACTAGGCTTTCAATACGATAGGTATGTGCAGTACAAGAAAAACGCAGGGAGGCGTTTTTTTTGCCTACACAACACCGGATGAGGCGGGCGGCAAGCCGTGGGCTTTAAGCTACCAAACAAGGCATATGGACAGGCTTGTTGATGTTTTTTTTTAATGGGCAAGCGGATGGTATGGGAAGCAGGAACAGAACCGAAACAAAACAAAACAAAACAAAACCTTCCCGACCATCCTACGCGGTCATGAACCTAACCGTTCCGCCGTGTTTTTTCATTTGTAAAGACAGGAAAATCACCATGAACAAGACCGAAATTTTTGAACAACTGAAAGCCCTATCGGCCGCCCATGCAGCGGAACAGCCCTTGCCGTCGATTTGGACACATGAGATTGGAAAACCCCTGATCGGCCAGATCAAGGGCTTCAGCAATTTCCAGCACAGCCGTTACGGGCTTCAGGACACGGTGATCGTGGAGCTGGAATCCGGTGAATGGGTGTCGGCGATATTGACCGATTATTTGGTCGAGGGGATGCAGCGCCAGAACGCCAAGATCAACGATTTTGTGCTGATTGAGCTGCTCGGCAAGGACTTGAGCCGAAGCGGCAACGCCTTCAACAAGTTCAGTCTGCAAGTGGTAAAAATCTAGGCGTTTCACTGGATGGCACACTGGCTAAAGGCCGGTGTGCTGTTTGGTTCATGTTCCGGTAGTGAATCTTTGTATGCCTCATCAATAAAGGCATGGAGTTAACTTATTGAGCATTTAGGAGTTAACTAATTTTCTCTTTTTTTTCTGCACGTCACAAAGATCGACAAGCTTGATGACGCCAACGGTTATTTAAGCCTAACGGGCTTACTGTAAAATGAAGGTAGCCTCGCGCTCGGCAATAACGTAAGTATCATCAAACATAAAATTGGGCTGCTGAATTTGGCCTATCCAGAGCTTTTCTGGCTATGGGTCTATCGCGATATTTATTTATGCCTCTGAGAGCATAAGGCTGCTGTTGGGCTGGGGTGCTGCCGTCATACGACACCTTAGTGTTGCATGAAAGTTCTCGGCGGATCGTGAGGGCTGGCTTCGGTGACTATGTGCTATTTCTTAGATGCCGCTGTTCTGCTGTACCAAACTGGCGAGTGTCACTTGGTCTTCTGGTTGAATCTGGAATAGCATTATGACGTGATTTACATGTGCCAGCCTTACTGGGGATGCACACTTACTTCACTGACGATACGCCCTTACATTTTAGGGTTTTTATTGACTTGTTGATGGCTATGCGATGAAAGATGATTTGAAATACAAGCTAAGAAATGTTTTTAGTCGCAATGTGTTTGCGTTTTCGACCAGACAAGGCAAGCTTGAAATAAGTGGCGATGAAAACAACAGTCCTCACAAAGAAAGTGAGGTTATATTGAATATCACTGATGATTTCACTATAGCTAAAAACCTTTTATGTGTCGAAGATTTTGTTAAAGAGATTATTAAATATGGCGAAAACAATAAAATTAATTCAACCGATAAAAAAATAATTTATTTTTTTAAAAACGACAAATTTATGCATGATAAGCTTGTTGCTTATAGTCAATTTGAATTCATTGACCTAATTGATGAACATTATCGTTTACACACCTTAAACCCTTTTGTAGAATTATTCATTATAAACCTTAAGGTCACAATTGCACGATTAATAATCCCGTATCGTAATCCAATTGTAAATTCAAAAATTAGTTTAGAAGAAAGTGTTTTGTTGTATAGTAATGCCAAAATTGATTTATTTGATTATGAATATAATAAGTTTTATAATTTTGATGCTATTGTAAATCGATTTATTTATTCCATCGTAGCAGGCGCCAATAGCCCTGCTTTTAAAAAAGCCATTAACAATTATGAACGTGTACTTAATCAAAATTATGCTAGTCTGTGCAAATATATAAATAACCTGTGTGATTTACCGTATCAAAAACTTTTAGTTTTGCGGATTGATCTAGGGTATGAAATGATGCTTCCCTATCCTGACCAAAAAGATAAAGTCATTAAGAGAGTCACTGATAAATACAAAATGGCCAATAAAGATTTTAATGACTTCTTTAAAAAGAGACAATCAAACCCAATCTTCAAATATCTGGTCGGCTATGTATGGAAACTGAAATATGGCGTAACAAAAGGTTTCTGTTATCACCTGATTTTATTTTACGATGGTTCAAAAGTGCTGAATCCCCTCAACAAAGCCAAGGCAATCGGAGAGCGCTGGAAAGCCGTCGCGACTGGCGGAGGGCTGTATTACAGCTACGCTTACGCTAAAGATAGCAACGATCATAACAGCCTTGGAGTTGGATTGATTGATAAGAAGAACAACCCCACCATGAGAAAAAACCTTATTGAAGCGGCGGAGCACTTGACGAAAGCCGACTATTTCGCCCGCATAACCAGCGATGACATTGGCAGGACTTTAGGGAAAGGGGTGGTAAAAAAAGTAAAAAAGACCATAAAGGGCGACAAGACCAGAAAAAAATAATACCGTCAACGGAAGGCTTGGCCTCTTGATAAAGAGCGGTTTGCCGTGACGATTTGGTGCGTCAGCGACAGATGGAACTAATGCCGCCTTGCAGGTCAATCCAACCAGGCAAGAAAGCCACCCTAATCGGTTTTAGGGGCGTTTCCGTTTTCCTGGGCTGGTACGGTATGGCTTGACATCTTTTGTGGCCGGTGTGGTCGTATGGGCGGCTGTGCCGCCATTGCCAACCAATATCTTTGGGTAATCTTTCCTTTGATTGCGCTCAGATTGTCATCATTATAAACAAACTTTGTACTGCGACAACTGACAATGCCGTTTTTGTTGCCTGAACAGAGTGTGCTTCAAGGTTGAATTTGATAGGGATAATTCCGATTCAAATGACGACAAATTGATCGTTTACCGCCTCTTTTTTCCTTTTTTCCTTTTTTCCTTTTTTAAGGCGGTCTAATGCCTTGTGTAGCAAGGCTTACAGAGGACATATAACGACAGATTGATCGTTTAACAACGACAGATTGATCGTTTAACAACGACAGATTGATCGCGATAAGTGGACAGATTGATCGTATATGACGAAAAATAAAAATAGGTGTCGCTATATTGTCCGTTAAGGTATAGTTAGACATTATTTTACTTGTGTCGTCATATCGTTTTGGAACAGTCTAACCGTCTTACTGTTGTTAAATCTAATAAGGTTGTTGAAGCAAGTTACATGTTGACGCTGGCTGAACAACGGGTTTTGCTTGCCTGTA
>CAJAWH010000105.1 GCA_903945605.1 uncultured Methylococcaceae bacterium
CAGCACAAAGCGATAGCCTGAAGCGCCGTCACTTTCTTAATCCGGTAATGCCGAGTTAATCGGGTTTCTTCCAAATGAAAACCGCGCCCCTTTAAGCTCTGGAACAAGTTTTCTATTTCCCACCTCAAAGAATAGCTTTCCGGGGGCGCTGAAAACGCATGTCACTTGCCAAAATCAATAACTCATTGCTTTTCAGCCATAAATTACCTGCTAAAATATAAAAAATGTGATGACACATATTTTAAACTTCTACGCAAGGTTTAGCTTTGTGCAGTTGCTACATAATAGCGTGATTTTCTTGCCTAGGCTGGCGTTATGCAAGGCCTTGTCAGTGATCGCTTCCAACCGTGCCGCCGAATAAGGAATCCCTTGCCCGCGTTCAAGCTGGGCTTTGCTAGTCTAACGTTCCAGCTACACGGTTATTGGGTACAATGTGCTAAATTAGTCAAATTTGCCGCCCCATCCCCTAACGCAAGCCCCATAAGGACTGCTGATGAACGCCCCCCGCCCCACCACCCCGCTGGATAGCGGTATTGCCGTTATCCATTCCAACCAACTGGAACAACTGCGCGAGGTGCTGGCCTATTGGTTGCAAACATACCCGCTGGCACCGTTGGAGAATGAGGTGGTGTTGGTGCAAAGCAATGGCATGGGGCAGTGGTTGAAGCAGGGCCTTGCCCATAATGCCGCCTTGGGGATTGCAGCGGCAATGACCATACAACTGCCCTCGCTGTTTATTTGGAGTGCTTACCGTGCGGTGTTGGGTGCACAAATCCCTAAGGAGCAACCGCTGGCAAAAGCCCCTTTGCTGTGGCGCTTGTACCGCATGTTGCCCAGTTTGACCGCGCAAGCCGATTTTGCCACCTTGAGCCATTTTTTGGCGGATGACAAAAACAGCCGTAAGCGTTACCAACTGGCTGAACAATTGGCGGATTTGTTTGATCAATATCAAGTGTACCGTGCCGATTGGTTGGCGGATTGGCTGGCGGGGCAGAATGGTTTACGCAATGCCCACGGCGAGCTGAAAGCCCTGGCGGACAAGCAGCAATGGCAACCGGCATTGTGGCGGGCGGTGCTGGCTGATTTGGCTGCCGAGTTGTTGCCTTTTGCCAGCCGTGCTGCGGTGCATGGGCAGTTTTTGGCACACATGGACAAGCTGACCACCAGACCCGCTGGACTGCCGCGCCGTATCATCCTGTTTGGCTTGTCTGCTTTGCCGCAACAAGCACTGGAGGTGTTCGCCAAGCTGGGCAAATTCTGCCAGATCATTTTGTTTGTCCATAACCCGTGCCAACATTATTGGGCGGATATTATTGAAGACAAAGAGCTGTTAAAAGCCGAACGCCGCCGCCATAATTATAAGGCAGGCATGGGTCATGCCTTGGATACCGGGCAATTGCATCTTTATGCGCCGCCCTTGCTGGCGGCCTGGGGCAAACAGGGGCGTGATTATATCCGCTTGCTGGATCAGTTTGACAATACCGAAGCTTATGCCAACTGGCATTGGCCGGAGCAAAAAATTGATGTGTTTGCCGATTATGGCGAAGCGGGGCAGCGTAGTCTGCTACAAAACGTGCAGCAGGCCATACTTGATCTGGAGCCGTTGCCCAGCCAACCCGATGTATGGCATACACTGGACGAATCATTGGTGTTCCATATCGCCCATAGCAGCCAACGCGAAGTTGAAATACTGCATGACCAATTATTGGCGCGTTTTGAAACTGCCCAACAGCACGGGCAACCGCTTTATCCGCGTGATGTGCTGGTGATGGTGCCGGACATTAACCAATACGCGCCCGCTATCCGTGCCGTGTTTGATCTGATACCCCCTGATGACCCGCGTCACATCCCCTACAGCTTAAGCGATCAGCAACAACGCGGGCAAAACCCTTTGTTGGTGGCGGTTGAAGCCTTGCTTAACTTGCCTGAAGCACGCTTTACGGTCAGTGAATTATTGGATTTACTAAGAGTCCCCGCCATAAGGGAACACTTTAAGCTTAAAGAAGAAGCTATCTCCAAACTACACCACTGGATTGAACAAGCCGGTATCCGCTGGGGGTTGAACGCCGGGCAACGTAGCCAAACGGTGGCGATGCCCGCTCATCTTGATGCCAATACGTGGTTGTTTGGCTTGCGCCGGATGTTGCTGGGTTATGCGGTGGGGGCGGGCGAAGCGTTTAACGGCATAGCTCCTTATGAGGAAATTGGCGGGCTTGATGCCCAATGGCTGGGCGGCTTGTGTTTTCTGCTGGACACGCTGGCACATTACAACACTGTGTTGAAAGAAGAACACCCGCCGTTGGTTTGGCAAGCACTGCTGGGCAAGCTACTGGATGATTTTTTTAGTGCCAGTGATGAGAGGGAACTAAAAACGCTGGACACCTTAAAATCTTGTTTGGCTAGCTGGCAACACCATTGCGGGTTGGCCGGTTTGGGTGATAACGATTTATTGCCTATTAATGTGGTGCGCGAAGCTTGGCTTAACGAAGTGGATGAACCCGCCTTGCATCGGCGTTTTCTGAGTGGTCGGGTCAATTTTTGCACCTTGATGCCGATGCGGGCGATTCCTTTCCGGGTGATTTGCCTGTTGGGCATGAATGATGGTGATTATCCGCGTAACCACCCCAGCCCTAGTTTTGATTTGATGGGGCAAAGCGGACAGTATCGCCCGGGCGACCGCTCACGCCGACAAGATGATCAATATTTGTTTTTGGAAGCCTTGTTGTCCGCCCGTGAACAGCTTTATATCAGTTGGGTGGGGCGCAGTATACGCGATAACAGCGAACGCCCGCCCTCGGTATTGGTCAGCCAATTACGCGACGTGCTGGCGCAAAGCTGGATGTTGCCGGAAAATAAGCCTAAGTTGTTGGAAGCATTAACGCTTGTCCATCCGTTACAAGCTTTTAGCTTGGCTTATGTGGCACACAAGCGCGATACCCGCTTGTTCACTTACGCACGGGAATGGTTTGCCAATACGCCAGCAGAAGCTTCCGCCAGTACGGCATTAACCGCCCCGACCGAACAAACTATCACCGTATCAATGGATACGTTGGCGCGTTTTTTAAAGTCCCCGGTCAAGACCTTTTGCCAATACACGCTTAAATTGGCTTTTGAAGAAGAAAACCTTACCAGCGAGGATTGTGAACCGTTCGCTTTTGATAGGCTACAAACCCATATCCACAGCCAGCAGTTGCTAGATAGGCTAAAAAGCGAACATCCTGACAATATTGAAGCCTTTTTTAGCCAGCAACAAACCACGCTGGCGCGGCAAGGCCAGTTGCCGCTGGGCGGTTTTGCCAACATGGCTTACCGCAGTATTGCCGAACCTGTCCGACAGGCTTGGCAGCGTTTCCAAACGCAACAGGCCTTGTGGCCTATTGAACTGGAATCGCGGGCGCTGCAACTAGACCCGTTTGAACTTAAACAGGGTATTGCCGTACAACTGACCGGAAATTTGAGCCAATTATGTACCAATGGCAGTGGCCAAACAGCAATGCTACAGTTGACCGCCCAAGCCCTGCTGAGCAAAGACAAAAAAATAGAGCATCACAATGTGTTGGGCTATTGGGTGCGGCATGTGGCGGCTTGTGCTGATGGCGTGCCGCTGCAAACATTAATAGTAGCTGCCGATAGTGTTTTGACCATCCCACCCATTGAGCCAGCCGAAGCCTACCTGTTGCTCTATGATCTTGTTGATGCCTATCATTTGGGCTTGCAAACCCCGCTGCCATTGGCTTGCAAAACGGCTTTTACTTGGTTGGCGGCACCGCCCGATAAGGCATTGGAAAAAGCCCAAGGCACTTACGAAGGTACTGAATGGAATAACGGTGAAATGGCTTACGATGCCTATTTATTGCGCTTTTTTCCTAGTTTTGCCGAGTTGAACCCTGCAACCACCAAAGAAAATTTCACCTTTTGGGCAGACCGCCTGTACCGTCCGCCATTCAAGCATATCCAGCAACTGTCCACGGATAAGAAGGCGACCCAATGACCGCCGCCGTTACCTTACAAACTTTAGATTTTCCCTTATTTGGCACCCGTTTGATTGAAGCCAGCGCAGGGACTGGCAAAACTTACACCATTGCCGCGTTGTATGTACGGCTGATTTTGGGGCATGGTTCCGGGCCAAATACTACCCCGCGTGTTTATTTGCCGCCGGATATATTGGTGGTGACTTTCACCGATGCCGCCACCAAGGAATTGCGGGAGCGTATCCGTGATCGCCTAAGCCAAGCTGCCCGTTATTTCCGTGGTCAGGTCGGCAATGACAAGGATGATGAATTTTTGCGCGACATCCGCGCCGCTTATGCTGAACCAGATTGGCCCGCTTGTGCCAGACGTTTGGAATTGGCGGCAAACTGGATGGATGAGTCCGCCGTTTACACCATCCACGGCTGGTGCAACCGTATGTTACAGCAACATGCCTTTGATAGCGGCAGTTTGTTCCGGCAGGAGGTGAACACCACCGACACCGAGTTGTTGCATGAAGTGGTGCGGGATTATTGGCGTAGTTTTTTTTATGATGCAGCCATTGACGAAGCCAGTTTTAAAAAGATTTATGAATATTTTGAACAACCTGATGACTTATACCGGCACATCCGTTCACTACTGGGCGATGTCGCATCAATCCCGCCCAGTATGGCGGGCGATAAAAGCTTGTCGGCTTTGCTGGCTTCGGTGGACACCGCCAAACAAACCTATTTAAGTGCACTGAAAGCACCGTGGCGCGAATGGGCGGATGAGATAGAAGCGCTATTGATAACAGCGGTTAAAAACAAAGTGCTACCAGCAAAAAACTACAAAGCCAATATTATGGCGAATTGGATTGCCAAAATTAAGGCTTGGGCGACCAACCCCGAACAGGAAATACTGGATATTGGTGTGGGGTACAAAAGTTTGACGCCTGCCGGGCTGCAAGCGCTGACCAACCCTGGACAGGTGACACCCAAACACCCCGGCTTTGCTGCCATTGCTTTGCTGGAACAACAACTGACCCAACTTCCTAGCTTAAAAGTTGAGCTGATCAAACACGCCGCCCATTGGATCAGCCAGCGTTACGACACCGAAAAACAACGCATAGCCCGCATGACTTTTGACGACATGCTGACGCGCTTGGACTGTGCTTTGCAAGGCGAAAACGGCCCCCAACTGGCCTTTATGATTAGGCAGCAATACCCGATTGCCCTGATTGATGAGTTTCAGGACACCGACCCTATCCAGTACCGCATCTTCTCCACCTTATATCCGGCTAATGCTAATGATGGCAGCGGCTGTTTTATGATTGGCGACCCCAAACAGGCCATTTATTCGTTCCGTGGCGCGGATATTTATACCTATCTTAAAGCCCATCAAGCAACGCTGGGCAACCATTACACTTTGGGCACCAACTTCCGTTCCACTAAAGCGTTAGTGAAAGCGGTCAACCAAGTCTTTATCCGGGCCGACCAACAGCCCGAAGGCGCATTCCGGTTTAAGAAGGCCGATGACAGCAACCCTTTACCCTTTATAGCCGTTAACGCCAAAGGCCGTAATGATGACTGGCTGATTGATGACAAGGCGGCATCACCGTTAACCGTGTGGCATTGGCAATCTAATGAACCAATAGGCATGCCCGCCTATCGTGGGCAGATGGCGGAAGTCACCGCCAGCGAGATAGTGCGCTTGCTTAATGCCGCGACTTTGGGCAAGCAAACCGGATTTAACACACCGGAGAAGCTTAAGCCGTTACCCCCCGCCAGTATTGGCGCTTTACTGCGCACAAGCCTGGTGCGCTTGTTCAAACCGGCAAGTTTAAGCAAGCATAGCGAAATTGTATCGCCAAAAAAGTTTACCCCCCTACAGCCCTCAGATATTGCCATTCTGGTACGCACAGGCCACGAGGCCAAAGTGATGCGTGATGCACTGGCAAGCCGTGGCTTGCGGAGCGTGTACCTGTCTGAAGGTGATTCTATTTTTGCCAGCCGTGAGGCCACCGATCTGCTGTTGTGGCTGAAGGCCTTGGCAGAACCGCATAATGAACGCAGGGTGCGTAGCGCATTGGGTACGACCACCTTTGGCTGGCCTTATCAGACCTTGCAACGATGGGCAGTGGATGAACCTTGCTGGGAAATGCATTTGGAACGTTTTATGGGCTACCAGCAACGCTGGCGGCAAGATGGTATTTTACCGGCCCTACGGCAACTGATCGGCGATTACCAGTTACATGCCCAGCTGATGGCAAAACAGGAAGGCGAACGCTGCATGACCAATCTGCTGCATTTGGCGGAGTTGCTGCAACAA
>CAJAWH010000106.1 GCA_903945605.1 uncultured Methylococcaceae bacterium
GACCGATGGCGGCACGCCCACGTTGGCCATTACCGCCGCCCAGTTGACCAGCGATGCCGGCGCATTGGGCTTGATCACCAGCACCTACAACCTGAGCGTCAGCGGCGTGACCGTGGTCAACCTGACCGCCGTGTTGGCGAATCCTCTCGTACTGTCAGTGACCGTGTCCGACACGGCCAGCAACGTGGCTAAAGCACTCAACACCTTGCAGGCAGATGATGCCAAAATCACCGGTATCATCCTGACCGACGGCGGCACGCCAACTCTGACAATTACCTACCACCAGTTGGTAACAGATGTACATGCCTTGTCTAAGCTTCCCAGTACTTATAATCTATCGGTCAGCGGCGTTGCTCTGGCCAATCTGGCCAGTGTTTTGGCCAACCCCCACGTGCAGTCAGTGGCAGTTTCTGACACGGCCAGCAACGTTGCTGGATCGCTCGACACCTTGCAGATGGATGCCGCCAAAATTTCCAGTATTGCTTTAACTGACGGCGGTATCCCCACGCTAGCCATTTCCGCCGCCCAGTTGGTTGGTGATGCCAGTGTCTTGGTCTTGATCAGTGACGCGTACAATTTGGCTGTTGGTGGTGTGGCTGTAAACAACGTGACCAACGTACTGGCCAACCCCCATGTAGTGTCGCTCACAGTGTTAGATAGTGCCAGCAATGTTGCAGCTTTGCTCGATACCCTGCAAGCGGACGCCGGAAAAATCGGCGGCATCACCCTGACCGACGGTGGCACACCCACGCTGGCTATTACTGCCACGCAGGTAGTTAAGGATTCCGTTGCATTGGGCTTGATCACTAGCGCTTATAGCCTGTTAGTTTCCGACACAGCCAACAACGTCACCGCAGTGCTTGACACCCTGCAGGGTGCTGTAGGCAATATTTCCAGTATCACCCTGACCGATGGAGGTACGCCCACATTGGACATTACCGCAACGCAGTTGACCAGCGATGCCGGCGTATTGGGCTTGATCATCACTGCCTACAGCCTGAGTGTAAGTGGCGTGACCGTGGCTAACCTGGCTAACGTGTTGGCTAATGGCCATGTCATTTTAGTGTCCGTGTCTGATAGTGCCGTCAATGTTGCCGCCGCGCTCGACACCCTGCAAGGTGCCGCAGCCAAAATCAGCGGCATCATCCTGACCGACGGCAACACACCCACGCTGGCCATTACCGCCGCCCAGTTGACCAGCGATGCCGGCGCATTGGGCTTGCTCACCAGCACCTGCAACCTGAGCGTCAGCGGCGTGACCGTGGCCAACTTGGCCGCCGTGTTGGCGAATCCTCTCGTACTGTCAGTGACTGTGTCCGACACGGCCAGCAATGTCGCTGCTGCCCTTGATACCCTGCAAGCCGATGCCGCCAAAATTACCGCCATCACCCTGACCGATGGCGGTACGCCAACGCTAGCCATTACTGCCACGCAATTGGCCAGTGATGCAGGGGTCTTGGGTTTGATTGGCAGCACTTACAATTTGACAGTCAGTGGCGTGACCGTAGCCAACTTAGCAGGGGTGCTGAAGAACCTTCATGTGGCATCGGTGACGCTGTCCGATAGTGGCAGCAACGTCCAAGCTGGGCTTGACACCCTGCAGGGCGATGTGGCCAAAATTTCCAATATCACACTGACTGATGCCAATACGCCTTCACTGGCTATTACCTACCAGCAGTTGCTGGGTGATTTGCACCTATTGTCCAAGATCACCAGCATTTACAATTTGTCCGTCAGCCGTGTGGCGGCAGCCAATCTGACCAGCGTGTTGGCTACTGGTCATGTGCAGTCAGTGGTAGTTTCTGACACCGCCAGCAATATTGCTGCCGCGCTCAACACCCTACAAACCAATGCCGCTAAAATCAGCGGTATCACCCTGACCGACGGCGGCACACCCATGCTGACCATTACCGCCGCGCAGCTGACCAATGATGCTGGTGCATTGGCCAAAATTTCCAGTGCTTATAACTTGTCGGTTAGTGGTGTGACCACATCCAATTTAGCTAGCGTATTGGCTACTGGTCATGTGCAGTCGGTGGCAGTGTCCGACACTGCCCGCAATGTCGCTGCCGCACTCGACACCCTGCAAAACAATGTCGCTGAAATCAGCGGTATCAGCCTGCTTGACGGCGGCACGCCAACGCTAGCTATTACCACCACGCAATTGGCCAGTGATGCGGGGGTCTTGGGTTTGATTGTCAGTGCCTACAATTTGACTGTCAGTGGCGTGACCGTAGCCAACTTAGCAGCGGTGCTGAAGAACCTTCATGTAGTATCAGTGATGCTGTCCGATACTGGCAGCAACGTCCAGGCCGCACTCGACACCTTGCAAGCCGATGCCGCCAAAATTACTTCCATTACCCTGACCGATATCAAAACACCCACACTGATCCTTTCTGCCACTCAGTTGGTCAGCGATGCCAGCGCATTGGCGAAAGTTTCCAGTGCTTATAACTTGTCGGTTAGTGGTGTGACCACATCCAATTTAGCCAGCGTGTTGTCCAACAGCCATGTGCTGCCGGTCAACGTGTCAGATACTGCCAGCAATGTGCTTGCAGCACTCAGCACCCTGCAAACGGATGTTGCCAAAATTAGCGGCATCACCCTCACCGATGCCAAAACTCCCACACTGGCCATTTTCGCAACGCAGCTGGTCAATGATGCGGCGGTGTTGGCCAAAATTTCCAGTGCTTATAATTTGACTGTCAGCGCCGTCACCGTGGCCAACTTGGCTGGTGTGTTGGCCAACAGCCATGTAATGTCAGTAGCGGTGTCAGATACTGCCAGCAATGTCCTTGCAGCACTCAGCACCCTGCAAACGGATGTTGCCAAAATTAGCGGTGTCACCCTCACCGATGCCAAAACCCCCACACTGGCTATTTCCGCAACGCAGCTGGTCAATGATGCGGCGGTGTTGGCCAAAATCGGTACCCAGTACACGCTCAATATCAGCAATGAACTGGCGGCTAATTTCGCGGGTGATCTTGGCAACAGCCAGGTCGCATGGGTGGCCATTAACGATAGTAAAGCTAATGTTGTAAACAATCTCGATACATTGGAAAGCAAGGTGGCCAAACTGCTTTCCATTACGTTGACCGATAGCGGCACACAGAACTTAAGCATCACAGCCAGCCAGTATCACAATGATGCGACGGTGTTGGGTAAGATCAGCACAGTCTACACACTTAGCATCAGCAATGAGGCGGCGGCTAACGTATCAGCTGATCTGGCGAACAATCGCGTCAGTGCCGTTACAGTGGTCGACAGTGCGGCTCATATTGTATCCAATATCAATGTGTTGGAAAGTAATGTGTCCAAGTTGCCCGGCATCACATTAACGGACTCAACACTGCCCACTCTGTCGTTGAACACCGCTCAGACCATCGGTAGCTTGGCTGTATTAAATGACATCACGTCATCTTATTTGTTGTCGGTGAAAGATTCTGCTTCTAATATCAATGGCTTGAATTTAGCTGGGGTGCATACAAACCTGATTGAAATTATGCCGACAGCATTGGTCGTTGCGCTCACTGAGACTAGCCACATCACCGACCTGAATCTGTCGCAAATCCAGTTGACAGGTGATTCCATCACTGAAAAGGCCTATGGTTCTACAGGAGTGGAAATTGATATTGTGGCAAGTAACGGTGTGATCGCTAATCATTTGTATTTTGCTAATGATACAGAAAGCCAGTTGCACTTGCTAGGTATAGGCAATACTGCTGTGCATACCTTATAGCCGGACAGCCATGACAACTTGTATTTAAGCAAGGAAATGGGGCGGGCTATGACAGTTGCCCTATGCATTTTTCAAGCAATTGCGGATAACAACATGAAAACTAAATTTAATGCAGCCGTGCTGATTTTGATGTTTGCCTCTTTCACTGCCCATGCTGAAATCAATGTAGGTAAAGGCACACTAAGCAAGGAGGCGACCATCAATTTCATCGATGGTTAATCAGCATGTGCTGGACACTATTAAGGTGGGGGAAAATAAAAGGCGTGATTTGGTGTGTGCCAATAGAGGTTTGGCAGCTAACTGTGACAAACCGGAAAAGCCCTCTTCAGGTGCAAAGGCTAAGCACAAATTTCCGGCAACCGAGCTAAAAATAGCCGCAGATGAATGTACAGAAAAAAGCATTTCAATGGAAGTGTTGTTCGATTATGACTCTGTTTTGTTAACTCAGGCCGCTAGGGAACAATTGGAGCCTATTGGCGAGGCACTGGCTTCCGATCAGTTAAAAGGTTTAAGTTACCGGATAGAAGGTTATACCGACGCAGTAGGTGGCGAAGCATTCAATAAAAACTTGTCGATGCGTAGGGCGGAATCAGTAAAAAAATACCTCACAGAAAACTTAAAGTTTTCCGGTAAAGGCATTCAAACTGTAGGTAAAGGTAAAGCTAATTTAGCTGACCCGGCAAACCCGTTTAGTGAAAAAAACCGCCGAGTCAGAATTGTCCGGTTAAGCTGCCGATAGTTGATGGTTTATGCTGGCATGTGGCCGTTCGGTTGTTTTTATGTCTTCTTATGATTAGAAGGCATGGTGGCTGGCATTATCAAATCTTGCTGGCCGAATTGAGTCCTCAGCCCTTGCCCGATGCCCTGATGGGACGCCATAGCTCAGCGGATGACAAGGTGACAATCTTGTCGTTAGTAGTGGTTGTGGTTGAATCCATTCACTATCAAATTATTAAATAAAATATTCAAGGGGTTATTGTTATGAATTTTAGGCTGAAAGATAAGCCGCACCTGGGTGCGGCAATTAGTGCCATTTTGGCGGCAGGGAATGTGGAAGCGACGGATGTCACAACAGCAATCATCATGGATGGCACAACTGGAAACAATCCTTTTGTACACGATATTACTTCTTCTGCCACGCATACTTTCACAATAAATGGGGTGACTGAAGGAACGTTCAATGCCTCCCATAGCAATCTTTTTTTTAGCTTCCAAAGTTTTAATGTTGGAAGCCAAGACACTGCAAACTTTGAATGTTCAGGTTGTGTCGCTGTAACTAATGTCATTAGCCGAGTTACCGGCGGGTTTGAATCTGATGTTTATGGAGTCATCCACTCTGGGATTGCTGGTGCCAATTTCTGGTTTTTTAATCCAAATGGTGTGGTTTTTGGCTCTGGTGCAACGGTTGATGTGCCGGGGGCATTGCATATTGGTGGTGCAGCCGTTTTAAAAGACAGTAACGGTACTGATGTCTTCAACTCGACGCAGCCGGGCAGTAGCCTGACCGGCGATCCTGCTTCTTTTGGCTTCACCGGCAGTGAAAATACCACGGTCAGCGGTACTTTTGCCGGTACAGGTATAATTGAAATTGTCGGTTCAAACTTGCAGGTTACTTCCGGGTCTACACAGTTTAAACATTATGATGCTAATGATGCGAGCCAGCTTAATGTTCAGGCAACTGCCCATGCGGGTAATGTCACAGTAGATACTGGGGCAACATTAACGGTAGATGCAAATAGCACCCTATTGGTCACTGCAGCCAATAACCTGACCAACGGCGGCAACATCAATGGTACAGCCACCGCCGGTGCAGATTTGACCAATTGGGGCAATATTAGCGGCGGCGCACAAAGTACGGCGGGCAGCATCACTAACAATGGCAGCATTACCGGTTCTTTCGGCACGGGCGGCTCGGCTCATTACGTGGCTTTGGCAGCCAAGGATTTGACCAACAATATAACTGGAAAGCTTGGTGCCAGCGGGGACACTGATCTGGCTCAAGCAACAGGGGGCAAACTGACCAACAACGGCACCATCAATGATGACGTGCTTGCCGCTACTCCAGTTCCAACCACTTCAGACACTTTGGTCAACACCGGTGCAATCACCGGCAATGTGACAGCCAACAACGGCAAATTGATCAACGCAGGCACTATTAATGGTGACGCAATGGCTGCCGCTTCGGTAGCCAGCACGGCCGATACCCTGGTCAACAGCGGCATCATCACCGGCAACGCGACCGCCGCCAACGGCAACCTGGACAACAGCGGCAGCATAGGCACATTGGGCCACGCCAATGTTGCGTTGGCGGTTACCGGCAACCTGACCAACGACGGTAGCATCACCGGTGATGCCACAGCCATTGCCGGTGTGCTGGTGAACAACAGCACGGCGGGTGCCGCCGACCTGTCCAAGGCCATCACCGGCAACGCCCGCGCCGGTGGTGACCTGACCAACAACGGTGCCATTGGTGGCTTGGCCAGTTCCGGCAGCGCAATGGCCAACAGCACCTTGACCAACGCCGCCGGGGCCACCATAGGCAACGGCGCACAAAGCCTGAACGGCTCCAGCCTCAACAATCTTGGCGTGATCACCGGCGACGCGGCGGCGAACGGCAACCTGAACAACGACGGCGCCATCACCGGCAATGCGATCGCCGACAACGGCAGCCTTAACAACAGCGGCAGCATAGGTACACAGGGCAATGCCAATGCCGCGCTAGCCTCCTTAGGCACACTAACCAACTCCGGCACGATCACTGGCGACGCGCTTGCCGCCACTGCTTTGGGGGTTACCGCCGCCGACACCCTGGTCAACAGCGGCACCATCACCGGCAACGCGACCGCCGCCAACGGCAACCTGGACAACTCAGGCAGCATAGGCACACTAGGCCATAATGATATGGCTTTGGCGGTCACCGGCAACTTGACCAATAACGGCAGCATTAATGGCATCGCCACGGCAACGGCCGGGTTATTGGAGAACGACAAGATTATTGCGGGTACAGCGACAGCGGGCGCTGACCTGACCAACTGGGGAAGCATTGGTGGCGGCGCACACAGCACAGGGGGCAGCATCACCAACAATGGCAGCATTACCGGTTCTTTCGACATTGGCGGCTCGGATCATTACGTGGCCTTGGCAGCCAAGGATTTGACCAATAACCTACCTGCTACCCTTGGCGGCAACGGTGACCACAATCTGGCACAAGCTACTGGGGGTATGTTGACCAATAACGGCGCGATCAATGCCGCCACAGCAATAGGGGCGACCCTGACTAACAATGGTGCGATTAATGGTGATGCAAAGGCCAACACCTCGGTTGTTAGCAATGCGGACACCCTGGTCAACAGCGGCGCCATCACCGGCAATGCCACCGCAGCCAACGGCAACCTGGACAACAGCGGCAGCATAGGCACATTGGGCCACGCCAATGTTGCGTTGGCGGTCACCGGCAACCTGACCAACGACGGTAGCATCACCGGTGATGCCACAGCCATTGCCGGTGTGCTGGTGAACAAC
>CAJAWH010000107.1 GCA_903945605.1 uncultured Methylococcaceae bacterium
AGTGGCTAAATTGTAACTGTTTATAAGCGGCTAGCGCACACTGATGCCAACTAATGCTCATCCTTGAAGGACTTGCTGTCGTAATGTGCAATTACCGTTTAGCCACTACCAAAATAGTTCGCTTAAATAATAAAGATCAGGCTCAGAGCGAACGCTATAGCGCTGCCTAAACCCCATAACTCTCCAACACCACCACCGACATTGCCCTAACCAAATACCCGCCCGCCTCAGCAACCTGTTGCTGTGCCGGTGCAACAATATCCAACGGCGCGGGCAAGGCGGTATCTAACGCCAAACACCATTGTTTGCTTTCAATAGCAGGCAGTTGCAGAGTTATATTTTGGTCTGACATGTTCAATATGATATGTAAGTCGGATTCGTTGTCATCAACCGCTGCTAAGGTAAATGCCAATAACCGCGCTTCCGGATTGAACCATAAGGGAGAATAAAGTTCAGTGCCATGCCAGGCAATATCGGGCATTTTACCTTCCACTGTTGACCTGCCGGTCAAGAACCGCCGCCTCATCAATGATGGATGCCGCTTACGCAAGGCTATCATGGCACTGACAAAGCGGATCATTTCGGCATTTTTCTCAGCCATACGCCAATCCAACCAACACAGTTCGTTGTCTTGACAATAACCGTTATTATTGCCTTGCTGGGTGTTCAAAAACTCATCGCCCGCCAATAACATCGGTACGCCTTGGCTAAGCAGCAGAATGGCAAAAGCATTTTTGGCTTTTTGAATGCGCAGACGAATAATGTCGGGGTTATCGGTTTCCCCTTCAACACCGCAGTTATAGCTCAGGCTATTATTACAACCATCGCGGTTGTTTTCGCCATTGGCCTCGTTATGTTTGCTGTTGTAGCTGAACAAATCATATAGCGTGAAACCGTCATGACAGGTGACAAAATTAATGCTGCTGATTGGCAAACGCCCCTGATGCTCGTATAAATCGCTGCTGCCGCTGATACGCGTGGCCAATTCAGTGATCAGGCCAGCATCGCCACGCAGGAAACCGCGCACGGTATCGCGGTAGCGGCCGTTCCATTCCGCCCAGCGATAGCCAGGGAAACTGCCGACCTGATAAAGTCCGGCGGCATCCCATGCTTCGGCAATCAACTTGGTTTTGGCCAATTCCTTGGATAATTCTATACCCCACAACACCGGCGGATCATGCAGCACATCACCATTTTCGCCACGCGCCAAAGCACTCGCCAAATCGAAGCGGAAACCATCCACATGCATTTCGGTGACCCAATACTCAAGGCAGCTGATAATGAAGGCAGCCACTAAGGGATGATTGGCATTAACCGTATTGCCGCAACCGGTGTAATCGCGGTAAATGCTTTTGTCATGTTGGTTGAGATGATAAAAAATATCACCGCCAACCCCCCTAAAATTCATCACCG
The DNA here is from genome assembly GCA_903945605.1 of uncultured Methylococcaceae bacterium. Lineage (GTDB taxonomy): Bacteria > Pseudomonadota > Gammaproteobacteria > Methylococcales > Methylomonadaceae > Methylovulum. Next base: position 1,414 of record CAJAWH010000107.1, read on the forward strand.
GGCCATTGGCCCCTGCTTCGGCGGTGTGGTTGAACACCACATCCATAATGACTCCGATACCCGCTTTATGCAACGCCTTGACCAGATCACGGAACTCGTTGATATGGGTGCCTTGCCCAGGGGTGACACAATAGCCGGGGTGAGGGCTAAAAAAACTGTGGGTACTGTAGCCCCAGTAGTTTTTTAAGCCGAGGTTAGCGGTATTGGCGGGCACATCTTGTTCATCAAACGCCATAACCGGCAATAGCTCAACATGACTGATGCCCAATTTTTGCAGGTAAGGAATTTTTTCTATCATCCCGGAAAAAGTGCCTGGGTTGCTCACATCGGAAGTGGGATGCCGAGTGAAGCCCCCCACATGAACCTCATAAAGGATAGCTTTTTCACTGCTGATGCGTAACGGGATATCACCTTCCCAGTCGTAATCGTTGACATCAACCACCCGGCAACGCATGGCGGTCGCGCTATTGTCACCCGGTTGGCAGGCGGCTGTTCGACTCCAGCGCTGGTCATCAACCACATAAGCCCAAGGGTCAATCAATTGTTTGTCTTTGTCAAAACTAAAGCCTGCTTCACGCAAGCGGTTCGGGCCATCCATGCGCCAGGCATACCATGTGCCTATCGGCAACTTGCAGACAAAAACATGCCATGAGAAAAACGTCCGGTTAGTGTCCTCCTGTAGCGGTATGATCTGAAAAGGCTCTTCACAAGCGGCAGTGCGGAACAGCAACAGCTCCACACGGTTGGCATGGCGGCTAAAAATGGAAAAGTTAACACCATCCTTTGTGGGCTTGGCTCCCGAAGGATAAGAATTACCAGGCTTTATCTTGTATTCAGTTTTCTTCATAACAACATCTCCTGATTTGCTGCATACACTTAATCAAGTGTTTCTCAAAGCGGTCAAACAGCACTTAATAAATGGGTACAGCGTAATTTTTCCGAGGGCTTGGCACTCGCCTAGGGAAAATGCGCTCTTATGGCTCAAACTATGGGATTAACATGAAATAAATCATGCAGGGGTTTACTGTGTAAAACTATTGCCCGCGGAAACCACTTAAAGCGGCATCAACAACCGCAACCCGCTAGTCCTTTATAGCAATAATACAAACAAAATTAAACCATTGAAAATAAGTGTCAATTCGCTTAAATCCTGCCTGCTTGAGCAAGGCGACGTTTTCATCCAAACGGTAGGGTACCAAAACATTTTCCAGTGCTTCGCGCTTGCGTTGGTTTTCGCTGTTGCTGTAACCGCGTTGGTTGGCCTTAAAATTCAGGTAGTGGTCAATATAAAGCCGATTCAATAGCCCGTCAGCCGCCAAAATTTTCTCTGACAACAAAACTATGCCGCCTGGCTGTAATGCCAGGTAAACAGCGGCCAACAAGCTTTCCCTTGCCAAAGGCCGCACAAACTGCAAAGTCCAATTTAATAGCACCGCATGGCAAACCGGTAATGGGCCAATAGCGGCCAAATCGGCAAGTTGTAAGTTGACACGGCCTTCTGCCAGCGCAGATGCCAATTTTTCACTGGCTTTATCAAGCATTGCCTGGGAATTGTCATACCCCATAAAATGCATGTCCGCTGGACAATGGGCATGCTTGATGAAAGTGTCAATGCTCGTGCCGGTTGAGCAGCCCAAATCACACACCAGCGCCTGATGAGGCGCACAATCCATCACCAAATCGGCTTGCATCCGTTGGATTTCATGATAAAACGGGACGCTTCTCGCCACCATATCATCAAACACCCCCGCAACACGTTCATCAAAGACAAAATCCTCCACCCTGCCCTGTGCTTGAAAAAGCCTATCCTGAACGCTCATAATTAAGTTATCGGCGCGGCTTATTTGCGGTTGAACAAACCCACCCAATAAGACAGGCGACCGGCGCGTTCCGGGGTCAGTTGTTCCCAATGGAAACACCAGCCCCAATTGCCAACCGTAGTGCCGGGGGTGTTCATGCGATGTTCGGAACCCAGCTCAAGAATATCTTGCATAGGAATCACCGCAAGATTGGCAACCGATGCCAATGCCGATTGCACCAAGGCTTGGTGCAATGGCATGGCGGGATTGCCAAGGTACTCATAAACATAATGCTTTTCATGATCAGACAGTTTTGATGCCCAACCCAGTGTAGTGTCATTATCATGGGTGCCGGTATATGCCACACAATTTTTACCGTAGTTGTCCGGCAAATAAGGGTTGTCTGGCCCGCCGCCAAAAGCGAACTGCAGTATTTTCATGCCCGGCAAATCAAAACCATCCCTTAATGCTTCCACTTCCGGAGTGATTATCCCCAAATCTTCAGCCACTAAAGCCACCGAACCCACTTCAGCTTTAATGGCTTGCAACAATTCATAACCCGGCGCCACCACCCACTGGCCCACTTGAGCAGTCTCTTGATCCGATGGGATTTCCCATGCGGCTTCCAATCCACGGAAATGGTCGATCCTCAAAATATCGAACTGTTCGCTCTGTGAACGCATCCGGTCAAGCCACCAAGCAAACCCTGTTTGTTGCAAATACTCCCAATTGTAATGCGGATTGCCCCAACGCTGCCCCGTTTCTGAAAAATAATCAGGTGGCACACCGGCGACAACCGGCATTTGGCCTTCTTCATCCAATTTGAAAACCTTCGGGTTTGCCCATACGTCAGCACTGTCATAAGACACAAAAATGGGTATATCGCCAAACAGGTAAACCCCACGCTGATTGGCATAGTGCTTGATTGCCATCCATTGCTTATAAAATATGAACTGCTCGAATTTATAGCCAGCAATTTGATGTTTTAATTTTAGGCTGGCTTCTTTAATAGCCTTTTTTTCCCGATCACGCAACGGTTTAGGCCACTGGCTCCAAGGCATTTGGCAGAATTGGTAGCGTAGCGCCATAAACAACGCAAAATTATCCAACCAATAGGCTTTGTCTTTGCAAAATTGTTTAAATTCTTTTTGGTCTTTTGCATCGGCACGTTGCAAAAAACCAGAATAGGCTTTAGCCAGCAAACAAAATTTATTAAATGCCACACTGCCACGGCAAGCATCACAAAGATCATCTGCCTGTAGCCAGTTGCTTTCCACCAGCTGGTTAATATCAATCAAACTGGTGTTGCCAGCATGGGCAGAAAGCGACTGGTACGGCGAACCATCAGCATGAGTCATGCCCAATGGCAAAGTCTGCCAGACAGTTATGCCACAATCATGAAGGAAATCAACAAAATAATAAGCATCTTTACCCAAGTCAGCAGAAGGTAAAGAAGTGATGTGCAACAGAATGCCCGCCCGGCGTTTAGTTAAAATTTCATTCACCGTATTGTGTTCCGAAGTAGTGTGATGCCCTGGCACCTAACCCTGATGATGCTAGGGCTAGGGAAAATGGCATAGGGAGGATAAAGTCAGCAGATTTAGCTGTGCCTAACAATAGGCAGCCACTGGCTATCTGACATAGTGCAGCTTCTGCCCCAACATATCAGGCGTAACCAATACCACGCCCCCCGGACTAACATAAAAGCGCCTTTCATCATCCGCCCTATTCTCACCCACCACCAAATTTTCAGGCACATCACAGTTTTTTTCAATAATCGCTTTGGTTATCCGGCAATGTCTGCCAATGTTCGCGCCGGGCAACACAATACTGTCTTCCACCGTGGAATACGAATTGACACGCACATTTGAAAACAATAACGAATGGCGGATTTTAGCGCCGGATATCACACACCCGCCAGACACCATCGAATCCACCGCTGAGCCTCGACGGTCATCTTCATCAAAAACAAATTTGGCGGGGGGCGTTTGTTCCTGATAAGTCCAGATAGGCCAAGTTTTGTCATACAAATTCATATCGGGTTTTACGCCAATCAACTCCATGTTGGCAGCCCAATATGCATCAATAGTGCCCACATCACGCCAGTAACTTTGCTCGCCACTTTGCAAATCCAAGAAAGGGTAAGCATTGACCATATACTTATCAATGACTGATGGGATGATGTCCTTGCCAAAATCACGGCTGGAACCCTTGGTGTCAGCATCTTTAAGCAATTGCTCAAACAAGAAAGCGGCGTTAAAGATATAAATGCCCATCGAAGCCAAGGCGGTATCCGTGCGGCCCGGCATAATGGGCGGGTTTTCAGGTTTTTCGACAAACGCCGTGACGCGGCGGTTACCGTCAACACCAATCACCCCAAAAGCTTTGGCCTCTTCCAACGGCACTTCCAGACAGCCGATAGTCAAATCCGCATTTTTTTCAACGTGGTCACGCAGCATTTCCGCGTAATTCATTTTATAAATATGATCGCCCGCCAAAATCAAAATATGCGCCGGTTTGCGGGTACGGAGAATATCAATATTTTGGAACACGGCATCCGCCGTGCCTTTGTACCAAGAATCTTCATCATGGCGTTGTTGCGCGGGCATCAAATCGACATATTCGCCAAATTCGCCCCTAAGGAAGCCCCAGCCTTGCTGGATATGGCGGATCAAAGAGTCCGCCTTATATTGCGTCAAAATGCCAATTTTACGGATACCTGAGTTGACACAATTGGATAACGGAAAATCAATAATACGGAATTTGCCACCAAACGGCACTGCCGGCTTCGCTCGCCAGTCCGTCATATTCATCAATCGGGAGCCTCTACCGCCTGCCAAAATTAACGCAATAGTGTCACGTGTCAAATGATGAATATTTTTGTTGGCTGATTCTGACATTGGGTATCTCCAGATGGAATAGTTTCACAACCATTGTTGTGTTTGGTAATATTGCTTATCATTTTACTACACAGAGGCAATAAAAAGTGAAAAAGCGTTCGAAAAATGCACTTGATTCTACGTCTGCCCCCTCAGAAATTGCAACTGAAATAAATCTGCCGGAAGCAAGCACTGCTGATGAAAAAGGGTCGGGCACAGCCCCGGAAAACATACCGCTTGATGACGCCCTACAGCTCATCATAGCTGCACAACATCATGATCCCTTTGCCATTCTTGGCTTGCATGGCAATGAGATATTAGTTTTTCTGCCTTATGCAGAAAGCGTCTCCTTGTTGGACACCCAGACCCCTTTTGAACGCATTGAAGGCACGGATTTCTTTGTTTGCCGCGACACCACCGGCCTGCCGCCACACTACCAATTGGCATGGACTGACAAAGCAGGCGGAATACACCACAACTACGACCCCTACAATTTCGGCCTGCAATTGCAGGATTTTGACCTGCACTTATTTGGTGAAGGCAAACATTGGCACATCTATCAAAAACTTGGCGCACACCTACAGACAGTTGATGGCATTGACGGCGTGCTGTTTGCCGTATGGGCGCCGAACGCCGCCCGGGTCAGCGTGGTGGGTGATTTTAACCACTGGGATGGCCGTTGCAACCCCATGCGCAGCTTGGGCTCAGGTGGTGTCTGGGAGCTGTTTGTGCCGGGGCTAGCTGCCGGTTGCCTGTACAAATTTGAAATACTCAACCGCCATAGCCATCAGCTGCTATTAAAAACAGACCCTTATGGGCAGCAATTCGAACTACGGCCCAACACATCATCCATTGTCGCCCACAACGGCACTTATGCTTGGGGCGATCAGGACTGGATGGACAACCGCCCTGCTTTTGACTGGCTACACCAACCCATGTCCATTTATGAAGTGCATCTTGGCTCTTGGCAACGTGACCCGCAAGGCAACTTCTTAAACTACCGCGAATTGGCGGTCACCTTGGTGGATTACGTCAAAGAATTGGGCTTCACCCATATTGAATTGCTGCCCATATCGGAACATCCGCTGGATGCCTCTTGGGGCTACCAATCCACCGGTTACTTTGCCCCCACCAGCCGCCACGGCTCGCCCGATGACTTCCGTTATTTCATCGACACCTGCCACCAAAACAACATCGGGGTGATTTTGGATTGGGTGCCCGCCCATTTCCCTAAAGATGCCTTTGCCCTGGCCCGTTTTGACGGCAGCGCCCTGTACGAACATGAAGACCCGCGCAAGGGCGAGCACCGTGACTGGGGCACGCTGATTTACAACTATGGCCGCAACGAAGTCAAAAACTTCCTGCTCGCCAGCGCCATTTTTTGGCTGGAAGAATGCCATTTGGATGGTTTGCGTGTCGATGCGGTCGCCTCCATGCTCTATTTGGATTACTCCCGCAAACATAATGACTGGATACCAAACCATTACGGTGGTCGCGAGAACCTTGAAGCCATTGATTTTTTACGCCAGCTAAATGAAGTGACCCACGAACAGCACCCCGGCACAGTGATCATGGCGGAAGAGTCCACCGCCTGGCCACAAGTGACAAGGCCCACTTGGACGGGCGGCCTGGGTTTCTCGATGAAATGGAACATGGGCTGGATGCACGACACCTTGGCTTATATGAGCCATAACCCCGTGTACCGGACACATCACCATAACCAGCTCACATTTGGCCTGCTGTACGCCTTCACCGAAAATTTTGCCCTGCCCTTCTCCCATGACGAAGTGGTGCATGGCAAAGGCTCATTGGTCAACAAAATGCCCGGTGATGAATGGCAGCGCTTTGCCAACCTGCGCTTGCTGTACACCTTTATGTACACCTATCCCGGCAAAAAACTGCTGTTTATGGGCTGCGAATTTGGTCAAGGCACAGAATGGGATTTCAGCCGGATGCTGGACTGGTATGTGCTGGAATACCCGCACCATAAGGGCTTGCAAACCTTGGTGAAAGACCTGAACTACCTGTATAAGACCCAACCTGCCTTGTTCAGCCATGATTTTGATGCCAAAGGCTTTGAATGGCTCGATTGTCATGACATGGAACAATCAGTTATCTGCTACCGGCGCAAAAGTGAATTTGAAGAAGTCATCGTGATACTTAATTTCACGCCCGTGCCCAGACCGCACTACCGTGTCGGCGTACCGGCGGCGGGCACTTACAATGTCATTTTCAACTCAGACTCGCATTTTTATGATGGCAGCAACACCGGCAATAACGTTGTATCATCCCAACCCGCATTTTGGATGAACCAGCCCCATTCCATTGATGTCACATTGCCGCCACTGGGGGGCATAATCCTTAAGCTTTAAGATTAAAAAACCTCATGAAAATTCTCTTTGTTGCCAGTGAAGCCCACCCGCTGATAAAAACCGGCGGGCTAGCCGATGTCGCCGGCAGCCTGTCCAGCGCCTTGGCGGGGCAGGGCCAGGATGTACGGCTGCTTATCCCTAATTATCAGGCGATTGGCCCGCGCACCGACATACGCTATTTAGGTTCGTTGCGTATTGATAACCGCAACATCAACCTGCTGGAAACGCGCATTGCCGAAACCGGCGTGACTGCTTGGCTAATTGATTACCCGGCCTATTACAATTATCCGGGCAATCCTTATTTGGACGCATCGGGCGAGCCTTGGGCCAATAATGCCGAACGTTTTGCGCTGTTCTGCAAAGTTGCGGTGGCTGTAGCCATGAACCGCGTCAAGCAAAACTGGCAACCGGATATTGTCCATTGCAATGATTGGCAAAGCGGTTTGGTGCCAGCCCTGCTGTCTTTGGAACCGGAAGCGAAACCTGCCACCGTGTTCACCATCCATAATTTGGCCTATCAGGGGGTGTTTCCGCCCGAAACACTCACCAGCCTCGGCTTGCCCGTTGAATTATGGCATCCCGAAGGCTTGGAGTTTCACGACCAACTGTCTTTTATGAAAGGCGGTTTGGTATATGCCGATGCCATTACCACCGTTAGCCCGACTTATGCCCAAGAAATACAAACCGAAGCCTTTGGCTGCGGGCTTGAAGGGCTGTTAAGCCACCGCCAAGCCGATTTGGTGGGCATTTTGAATGGCATTGATGAGGGGCAATGGGACCCGCATACCGACCCACATATTGCCCAGGCTTTTGATGCCAGCACATTGGCACTTAAACAAGCCAACAAAGCGGCGTTGCAACAGCAGTTTGGCTTGCCCATTGATGACACCCTGCCAGTGTTTGCCCTGATCAGCCGCTTGGTTGAGCAAAAAGGCATTGATTTAGTGATTGCCTGCTTGCCGGACATGATGGCCTTGCCAATGCAATTTGTCTTGCTCGGCGATGGCAACAAAACCTTTATCAGCCAACTGCAAAGCTTGGCGGCGGATTATCCCGAACGTTTCGCCCTACGCATTGGCTATAACGAGAAACTGGCCCATCAGATTGAAGCAGGGGCGGATGTGTTTTTAATGCCATCGCGGTTTGAACCGTGCGGGCTTAACCAAATGTACAGCCAACGCTATGGCACATTGCCACTGGTGCGCAACACCGGTGGCCTGGCCGATACCGTGGTGGATGCCCTGCCCCAAACACTTGCCGACCACACCGCCACCGGCTTTGTCTTTAGCGAAGCCAACCCCGGCCCGTTGCTGGAGGCCATTAAACGCGCCCTGACTGTATATAGTATGCCCAAAGCATGGCAAACCATGCAGGTGCAGGCCATGGGCAAGGATTTTTCTTGGCAACGGAGCGCGGCGGAATATTGGCAGGTTTATTGTAGGGTGACAAGCTAAGCCCTCACCGTCATCAGGCCAACAATAGGCCACAAGCTTGCCAAGCTTTCTAATAGCGGCAAAGTAGGGTTAAATGAGCCAAACCGATCACCACAAAGGCTCATACCCCATGCTTGCCATTCCGCAACTGCCGCTATCCCGCTTTATTTTCACCTTTAGCCACACCGGCATCAACCAACTGCCCGCCTATTCCGGATCGGCGTGGCGCGGCGCGTTAGGCCACGCACTCAAGCACACCGTTTGTGTGGTCAGAAACACCCCCTGCCAAGATTGCCTGTTAAAAAACAGCTGCGCTTACCCGTACATTTTTGAGACCCCACCGCCACCGAACAGCGAAAAAATGCGCCTGTACGATGTCGCCCCGCACCCGTTCATCATCAAAACCGCCTTGGACACACCGCAGACAGGCCAAGTGCAACTTGGCATCACCCTGTTTGGCAATGGCCACCGCTATTTGCCTTACCTTATCCACGCCCTAGAAAAAGCCGGGGCGATGGGCCTAGGCAAAAACCGCCAGCCATTCACTTTAGAAAGCGTCGGGCAAATCAGCCCGCTTAACGCATCACAGCTCATTTACCAACACGGACAACTCAGCCAACCGCTTGCCCCGCAACTGCTCGCCATCCCCGAATGCCCCGACCAGCTCAGCGTACAACTGGAAACGCCGCTACGCATCAAACAAGATGGCAAAAATTGCAACCAAGACCGCCTAAACTTTGCCGCCTTTTTTGGCAACCTGTTAAGGCGTGTTTCCATGCTGACCTATTTCCATACCGATACCCCACTGAACACCGATTTTGCCTACCTGATGGCACGAGCCAAAACCCTGACCCTAACCGACAAACAATTGGCTTGGCAAGACTGGACACGCTACTCATCACGGCAACAGACCACCATGGAAATGGGCGGGCTGGTAGGTACATTCACCTTAACCGGCGAGCTGACAGAGTTTTGGCCTTATTTATGGCTAGGGCAATGGACCCATGCCGGTAAAGGCACCAGCATGGGCCTGGGGGCATACCGCATTCGTGCCGCAAGCTTGCCAGACTTGCCGCTGTAACACCCATGCCCTATACTGCCACCATGAACCTTACACACTATCCGCACCGGCTACTGCTGGCAGTCACCGGCCTAAGTCCACAAGTGGTCACCGAAACGCTGTATGCCCTGCACCAGCAAGGCGACCCCCTACCCACCGCAGTACACCTGCTCAGCACCACCGAAGGCGCAGAACGGGCGCGGCTAACGCTATTGACCGACCAGTGGTTTGCCAGACTGTGCCAAGACTACCAATTGCCAGCTATTGCCTTTGACAACAGCCATATCCATATACTGGAAGACCCGCACAACCAGCCAATGGATGACATACGCACCGTGGCAGACAACCAAGCCGCCGCCGACAACATCAGCGAATGGGTTAGGCGGTTGACCGCAGACGACCACACCAGCCTGCACGTGTCCATTGCCGGAGGCCGCAAAACTATGGGCTTTTATGCCGGTTACGCATTGTCACTATTTGGCCGACAACAAGACCGCCTAAGCCACGTACTGGTATCGCCGCCTTACGAATCGCACCCGCAATTTTATTACCCGACCCCCTACCCGCATATCATCTATGCGGCAGGGCAATCCAGCAAACCCCTGGACACCCAAGATGCACGCGTGACCTTGGCGGACATTCCGTTTGTGCGCCTTAGGCACGGCTTGCCGGAACTGATCTTGGCGGGCAAAAGCAGCTTTTCGCAAACGGTGAACAGCGCCCAAAACCACCTAGGCCCCGCCCATGTGCAAATAGACCTGCAACGGCATACCCTTGTGTTGGCAGGCAAGCAGCTTGCAGTGCCACCCGCCGAACTGGCTTTTTACAGTTGGTTTGCCCGCCGTAAATTGCACA
>CAJAWH010000108.1 GCA_903945605.1 uncultured Methylococcaceae bacterium
AAATGTTACTGCAAATTTTGCAAGCTGTTACTGTGTCTTGTTGGACACTGTTGGGCATAAAAAAACCCTTGTTATGCTAATAATCAAGGGTTTATGGACTGCTTTGGGCTGTGCTGAAGGCTTGTTTGGCGGAGGGAGAGGCTGTTGTTGTTGTGGGTCTTTAAGGAATAATTATAGGTGTCTTGGGCCAGCTTTGCGGCCAGTGTCTGTAATGCGGTGGCGTTGCGGGCAATGTTGGCGGCGGTGTCGTTGATGGTGAGGGAGAAGCTGTTGTTATTTAATATGTTGGGCTGTTGATCAGAGTAAGTGTCAATATAGCTAGTATAAGTGTCATTGGTCAGCGTTGCCGCCAGTGTTTGCAATGCGGTGGTGTTGCTGGCAATATTGGCCGCGCTGTCGTTGATGGTGAGGGATAAGCTGTTGAGGTTGACTTGGCCAGCATCATAAGTGGCTTGGGTCAGCTTTGTGGCCAGTGTCTGTAATGCGGTGGCGTTTCTGGCAATATTGGTCGCGGTGTCGTTGACGGTGAGGGTCAAGCGGTTGTTGTTATGAAAGCCAGAAGCATAAGTGTCCTGGGCCAGCTTCGCCGCCATTGTCTGCAAGGCGGTGGCGTTGCTGGCAATATTGGCTGCGGTGTCGTTGATGGAGATGTTCAAGAGGTTGTTGTTATAATAGGTGTTGCTAACTCCATAAGTGTCCTGGGCCAGCCCAGCCGCCAGTGCCTGCAAGGTACTGGCGTTGTTGGCAATGTTGGCCGCGGTGTCGTTGACGGTGAGGGTCAAGCGGTTGCTGTTACTGAAGCCATACAGCCAAATGTCCTTGGTCAGTGCCGTAGCCAACGTCTGTAAGGCGGTGGCGTTGCTGGCAATATTGGCAGCGCTGTCGTTGATGGTGAGGGTTAGGCTGTTGTTGTTGGCGTAGACTTGTCCCCATGGTCCGTTATAATAAGAGTCCTGGGCCTGCCCCGCTGCCACTGCCTGCAAGGCGGTGGCATTGCCGGCAATGTTGGCGGCGGTGTCGTTGATGGTGATGGCCAGACCATTACTTTTGCTAGCCAACCCCGCAGCATAGTTCTGTAAAGCGGTCGCGTTGGCCGCGATATGAGCCGCTGTGTCGAAAACCGTAGTGAATACTTCGGTGTTGCTCATGTTGCCGTAAGAGTAGGTCTTGGCTGCTAACGCTAGCAGGTTGGCTGCACTGACCGGATTGTCAAACGTAGAACCACTACCCTGCAACCACACAAGTTGGGCACCCAAGCTCGCCAACGCATCGGCATTGGCAGCTATGGCGGCGTTGGAGTCTTGGATGATGAAGGGGACACTTGAGGTTTGGGCATCAACCAGGGCTTTGGCGACGGTTTCTATGTGGATAACATTAGTGAATACTTCGCGTTTGCCGTTATAGTAAGTCATGTTCGCCAACGCGTTCGCGTCGGACTCACTGATCGAGTAGTTAAACAGAGGGCCATCACCCTGCAACGACGAAATTTCGTAACTCATGGCCGCCAACGCATCGGCATTGGCAGCTATGGCGGCGTTGGAGTCTTGGATGATGAAGGGGCCGACGGCTTGGTCGTAAAGGAGGAATTGGGCGACGGTTACTGTGTAGTTAATATTAGTGAATGTTACTGCATTGTTGACGCCGTTCCAAATAAACTTGTTTAGCAAGGGTATCAAGTCGTAGATGTGGATCGAGTCGGTAAACGGAGAGCTACATAACAAATCGACAAGTTGATCACCCAAGGCCGCCAACGCATGGGCATTGGCAGCTATGGCGGCGTTGGTGTCTTTGATCTCGAAGGGGATACTTGATGTTTTGGCAAAAACGAGGGCTTGGGCGACGGTTAGGACTGGGGGTATTTGTATTTGCATGCTGGTTTCCTTATTTCAATATTAAGTGGGGTGGGCGTCAAACCTGATTTCGCCAATGGTGTCCAATATCCTATCAAGGTGGTTGGTTTTTGTTGCCAAAATATAGCATTAGAAGTGAGCTGTCAATTGTTATATTGTTTCGCTAAATTTTGTTAAGTAAGCCATTACTAGGGTAATACGGCTTTCAGGGCAAGGTGGTGTTGCAGTAAACTATTAATAGTTTTTAGTTTCTATTGTAGGGGTGTAAAAACGGGTGGTTGCAATGGATAGTTGGGCGTTTTTTGGCAGTATTTCTGGCAATGGGTGCGGATTTTTTTGGGTGTTGGGTGGCTAATGCCGAAGCCGTTAGGTTGCCTAAGAACCTGTTCAACATCTTCGTAACAATAAGGCCAAAAGCGCCTTGTGACGAATTGCTGGCTGGTGTTGAGCAAACGCCCGGTGTTTTTTCAAAGCCTCTGGCATTTCCAGCCCAGCAAAGGGGCGTTGGACGACTCGGCACTGGGGGATGACCGCGAAGGTGTGCAGTTCGCTCCGCTTGGCGACTTGGGCTGTGGTGCCGATCAGGCCTATGGCGCCGGCGAACGGCTGGCCGGTGTGGCTGCCATCCACCACGGCCGACGGGCTGTCCTTGTTCTGCCCGATGGCCTCGAGCGCGCATTGGCGGTGGTGACGGTTATGGCATGAGGCAGCCCTTGGCAGTCGGCCACTATTGGCCGTTTGATGCCGGACACTTTTTTGCCGGCATCGTAGCCTTTGTTTTGCGTACAATCGGTGTTTTTTACGCTTTACGCGTCAATGATGCAGAAACTCGTCATGGCCTTGCGCCCCTGTTACTCGGGTATTTTTTCTGATACCCTTATTTTTAAACGCTTCTTAGGCGATTTTGAACAGGTTCTTAGTGTCAGATGCGTTAGGCTTGTCAAGCTGAATTTTAATAGTTGCGAACGAATCCGCAGCTACGGTGGGGGCGGGTCGATGGCATGGCCTTTTGTCTACATCGGATAGGGCAATTAAATCGTCATATTTTAGATAAGCTTTGCCCACACTGTTAGAATCAACTAATTTTAAAGGGCGCAACAAGGTAAGCATGGCAGGACACAGTAAATGGGCTAACATTAAGCACCGTAAAGCCGGACAAGATGCCAAACGGGCTAAAATTTTCACCAAAGTGCTGCGGGAAATCAACGTGGCGGTAAAATCGGGCGGAGCCGATCCAGCCAGCAACCCCGCATTGCGCACTGCAATTGACAAAGCGCTGGGCGCCAATATGCGCCGCGACACCATTGACAACACCATTAAAAAAGCCTCAGGGCAATTGGATGGTGCCCATTACGAACACATCCGCTACGAAGGCTACGGCCCGGGCGGCGTTGCCGTGCTGGTTGACTGCCTGACCGACAACCGCAACCGCACCGTCAGCGAAGTGCGCCACGCCTTCACCAAAGCGGGCGGCAATCTAGGCACAGATGGCTCGGTGGCCTATCTGTTCAGCAAGGTGGGCTTATTAAACTATGCGCCCGGAGTCGTCAGTAGCATCAATGAAGATGCCCTGATGGAAGTGGCCTTGGAAAATGGTGCCGATGATGTGCTAAGTTATGACGACGGCGCGGTTGATGTGCTGGTGTCGCCGGAACACTATTTGGCGGTTAAACAAGCATTGCTGGCGGCGGGTTTTGCCCCCGACCATGCCGAACTGACCCAACAAGCGGCCACCCAAGTGCAGCTGGTTGCCGAAGAGGCGGAAAAAATGCTCAAGCTTATTGACCGGTTGGAAGACCTCGATGACGTGCAAAATGTCTATTCCAATGCTGACATAAGCGACGAAATCATGGCCGTTATTAATGTCTAGCCCTTTGTGCCACACGGGAGCTAAACATGCATGAATTGTCGCTGTTGGAAAACGTCCGCGAAATTTTAGAACAACATGCTGTCAGCCAACAATTCAGCAAAGTTCGCCAAGTGACTTTAGCGGTAGGGCAATTGTCGTGCGTGGAGCCGGAAGCCCTGCGTTTTGGCTTTGATGTGGTGATGCAAGGTTCACTGGCGGAAGGGGCGGAGCTTATCATCACCGAACTGCCCGGTGTGGGTCATTGTAACCAATGCCAACAACAAACCGACCTGCCAACCCTGTACGCCCCTTGCCAGCACTGTGCCAGCCCGTTGGTCACAGTATTGTCCGGTACGGAAATGAAAATTAAAGATTTGCTTGTTAATTGACCTAAAGGTGATTTATGTGCGGAATATGCGGTTGCAGCCAGACCGGACACAGTGGAAAACTAACCCCCGTGCAGGGCAAAATCCAGCCGGTTTTAAAAATCGGACATGCCCAAACCCTTAGCCAAGTAGACCACCCGCCGCTTGACAATGCCCGTTTGGTGCAAGTTGAGCAAGATTTGCTCAGTAAAAACAATGCTTACGCCGCACAAAACCGGCATTTTTTCCAAGCGGAGGGTATTTTTGCCATTAATCTGGTGTCCAGCCCCGGGGCGGGTAAAACCACTTTGTTGGTCGAAACCATTAAACAACTGCAAGGGCGTTTCCCGATAGCCGTGATTGAAGGCGACCAGCAAACCCAGCACGATGCCGACCGTATCCGCGCCACCGGCATCCCCGCCTTGCAAATCAACACCGGGCGCACCTGCCATTTGGATGCCCAAGGCATTGGCCTTGCTGTGATGCAACTGGCTGTGCAACCGGACAGCTTATTGGTGATAGAAAACGTTGGCAATCTGGTTTGTCCGGCTTCGTTCGATTTGGGCGAAGCCCATAAAGTGGTGGTGCTGTCAGTCACCGAAGGCGACGATAAACCGCTTAAATACCCAGATATGTTCCATGCCGCCGATATAATGGTGCTGAACAAGACCGACTTGTTGCCTTATGTTGATTTTGATGTGGAAAAATGTTTGGCTTACGCACTACAGGTCAACCCTAACCTGCAAGTCATCCAGCTTTCTGCCAAAACGGGGGAAAACTTGGCACAATGGCTGGACTGGCTGGCAGGGCAGGTGGCCCGTCCCAGCCAAGTCACACCAACAAGGGGCATAGCATCTTTATACTAAAACGAGGCACACAATGGCTTGGCGAACACACCCACACGAACAAACCTACAGCGAAGCGGAAGTGACGCAACGCTTACAACAACAATTGCCGCATTGGTATCTGCAAGACGGCTGGATCCGCCGCCAATACAAAACCAGCGGCTGGAAAGCGACCTTAATGGTGGTCAACACCATAGGCCACCTTGCCGAAGCCGCCTTTCACCATCCCGACCTGACCGTTTCTTATGCCTTTGTCATTGTCAAATTAATGACCCATTCGGCAAAAGGCATCACCAATAAGGATTTTGAACTGGCGCAAAAAATTGAACAAGTCATCATGTGGCAACCACAGCACGAAGGCGGTGCATTGGAAGGCACACCCGACGACCCAAGATTCAAATACATCAAATACGACCAACCGCTGGGGTAAAGTATTCCAGCATTGCCGACAAACCCGTTGCCGTAGCCAAACCTTGGTTGCAGATCAGGTAGTCCGTGTAGCGTTCTGTTTTTACTTTCTCCATCCTGAAATGATACGCTTTTTGGGATGGGGGCTGCGTAACCTCAGTTATTTCATGTAATTACGCCGTTTCTTCCTTAACTGTATAATGGCTTTTTATATACCGCTCGACAATTTCCTGAAACTCCTCGGCAATCCGGTCGCCTTTTAGGGTGACGGTTTTTTCGCCGTCTTCATAGACGGGGGCAACCGGTGTTTCGCCGGTGCCGGGCAGGCTGATGCCGATGTTAGCGCTTTTGCTTTCGCCTGGGCCGTTGACCACACAACCCATTACTGCCACTTCCATGGCTTCCACGCCGGGGTATTTGCTGCGCCAGACGGGCATTTGGTCACGCAAATAGCCTTGGATGTCCATCGCCAGTTTTTGGAAATAATCACTGGTGGTGCGTCCACAGCCCGGGCAGGAGATGACCATCGGGGTAAATGAACGGAAGCCCATGGTTTGCAATATTTCTTGCGCGACAATCACTTCTTGGGTGCGGGAAGCGCCCGGTTCAGGGGTCAGCGAAATGCGGATGGTGTCACCAATGCCTTGTTGCATCAGTACCGACAGGGCGGCGGCGGAGGACACGATACCTTTGGAACCCATGCCTGCTTCGGTCAAGCCCAAATGCAGGGCATAATCGCAACGGCTGGACAAGTCTTCATAAATGTTAATCAGTTCCTGCACGTTGCTGATTTTGCAGGACAAGATGATTTTGTCTTTGCCCAAGCCAATTTCTTCGGCTTTGGCAGCACTTTCCAAGGCCGACAAAACGATGGCTTTGCGGGTGATGGCGGCAAGCGGTTCCGGAGTTGCCAGTTGGCGGTTTTCATCCAACAAACGGGTCAGCACGGCTTGGTCCAAACTGCCGCCATTCACGCCAATCCGCACCGGCTTGTTGTATTGGCAAGCAAATTCGACCATTTGCTGAAATTGCGGGTCGCGGCTTTTGCCGCGGCCGACATTGCCAGGGTTAATGCGGTATTTGTCCAAGGCCATTGCACAATCGGGGTATTTTTCCAGCAGCTTGTGGCCGTTAAAATGGAAATCACCGACGATGGGTACAGAATAACCTTTTTGATTCAACTGGTTGCGGATGTCGGCAACCGCTTTGGCGGCTTCCTCAGAATTGACAGTGATGCGTACAATTTCCGAACCCGCTGTGGATAGCTCAATGATTTGATTGACGGTTGCGGTGATGTTGGCGGTGTCGGTGTTGGTCATGGACTGCACGACAATAGGGGCGCCGCCGCCCACTTTAATGTCACCAATCATGACCGGATGGGTAATTTTTCTGAAACTAATAGGCATAAACTAATCTTGTGGTAAGGTTGAGTTGCTAGAAGATTATACGTTATCCCTTTGCTTTAACAGAGTTAAATTATTGCAGTGATAACGGTTAGGCGGCTAGGCCGCAGATTTTTAAAAATTCGCTTTCCGCGACAATATCGCGGTTATCCACCACCCTGTCCAGATAGACAAGGCCGTCCAGATGGTCAAATTCATGCTGGAAAACCCGTGCCACAAAGCCGCTTAGGGTTTGCCCGAGAGCTTGCCCTTCGGGGTCGGTGTAGCGGATGGCAATATCCGAGTAGCGCGGCACTAAGGCACGGATACCAGGGATGCTCAGGCAACCTTCCCAATCTTTTTCTTGCTGGTCAGACAAGGGCGCAAAGCTGGGATTGATCATAACAGTGGGCGGCATGAGCGGTGCGTAAGGATAACGTGCGGTAGGCCGCGAGGCGACAATAACCAGCCGTTTGGCAATGCCAATTTGCGGGGCCGCCAACCCCACGCCTTGGCTGTTGGCCAAGGCGGCTTGCAGGGTTTTTATCAGTTGCCGGGCGCTGTCGCTCAGTACATCGTCCACGGCCTCGGCCTTTTGCCTTAGCACAGGATGACCCAGTTGCAAGATGGTGGGGATGCTGTCCATATCAGGCCTGCAATTCGCTTAACAGCTTGCTCTGCGCTTCTATGGCTTCTTCACCCTTTTGCTGTTGGGCACGTTGGTAGCTGCCGTCGGGCTGCAATAACCAGACTTGGTTGTTGTCACGCAGATACCATTCCAGCCCGTGCAATATTCTGGTTTGTAGTTTTTTATTTTCTATCGGGAAGCAAATTTCCACGCGCTTGAACATGTTACGGCTCATAAAATCGGCACTGGAGGCGAACACCTCGCGGTTGTCGTCATTGGCGAACACATAAAGACGGGTATGTTCCAAAAAACGCCCGATAATGGCACGCACTTCAATGTTTTCTGACAAGCCCGGGATGCCTGGCCTTAAGCAGCACACGCCGCGCACAATCAGCTTGATCACTACACCGGCTTGTGATGCGCGGTACAAGGCTTTGATCAGCTGTTCCTCAACCACGGCATTGACTTGAATGATAATTTTGGCGGGCTTGCCATTTTTGGCATGGCCAATTTCGCGTTCGATCTTGTCTAGCAAGCCTTTGTGCAAAGTGAACGGCGATTGCAGCAATTTGTTCAGTTTGGTCACTTTACCCAAGCTGGTCAATTGCGCGAACACCCGGCGCACATCTTCGCCCAAGTCTTTGTCAGCAGAGAACAAGCCGTAATCGGTGTATAGCTGGGCGGTTTTAGGATGGTAGTTGCCCGTGCCCAAATGCACATAATTGCGTAGTTCATTATTCTCGCGCCTGAGTATCAGGCACATTTTGGCATGGGTTTTATAACCCACCACACCATACACCACATGCACGGCGGCTTCTTGTAATTTGGAAGCCAAATCAATATTGGCTTTTTCGTCAAACCTTGCCCGCAGTTCTATCACCACGGTGACGGCCTTGCCTGCGCGTGCCGCTTTAATCAGCGCAGCGACAATGGGCGAGTCCACACCGGTGCGGTATAGCGTTTGTTTGATAGCCAGCACGTCGGGGTCTTCGGCGGCTTGGCGCAAAAACTCAATCACTGGCGTAAAAGCCTCAAACGGGTGGTGCAATAGCATGTCGCTGCGGCGGATGGCGGCAAACATGTTTTTGTTGCGTCCAAACGGTGCAGGGACACTGGGTTTGAAAGGGGAGAACTTAAGGTCCGGGCGGTCGGTGATCAGGCTGCTGATTTCTTGGGTGCGGTTTAAATTGACCGGGCCGCGTACCCGATACAAGCGGTCGGTGGTCAGGTTAAAGCGTTCCATCAGAAAACTGACCGTGTCTTCGGGGCAGTCGGCATCAATTTCTAAACGCACTTCGTTGCCGTAATTACGCATGGCCAATTCACCCTGCACCGCCAGCAGCAAATCATCAATGGCATCGTCATCGACAAAAAAATCGCTGTTGCGGGTCACCCTAAATTGATGGCAACCTTTAACGGTCATACCGTGGAACAGGTCATTGACAAAGGCGTGGATGATCGAGGACAAAAATACAAAATCGTATGGCCCGCTGTGGGTTTCGGCGGCGGGTAAGCACACCACCCGTGGCAATGAGCGGGGGGCTTGTAAAATGGCCCGCCCGCTGTTGCGTCCGAAGGCATCTTTGCCAGTCAGTGAGATGATAAAGTTTAAGCTTTTATTGAGGATGCGCGGGAACGGGTGGGCCGAGTCCAAGCCTACCGGTGTCAGAATGGGCAATAGTTCCCGATTGAAATAATGTTCCAGCCATTTGTGCTGGGCGGGGCTCCAGTCTTTGCGGCGCACAAAGCGGATGTTTTGTGCCGCCAGTTGGGGTATTAAAGTCTCATTAAGCACTTGGTATTGTTCTTCAACCAAGGCATGGGCGTGGATGGCTATCTGTTTGAGCTGTTCACCGGGGGTCATGCCGTCGATGGCAATGGCCTTGGGGTCTATTGCCGCCATTTCTATAATACTGGCGACACGCACCTCAAAAAATTCGTCCAAATTGGAAGAGGATATGCTCAAATAATTGAGCCGCTCCAGCAGGGGGATTTGTTCATTTTTGGCTTGCGCCAAAACCCGCCGGTTAAAGGCCAATAGGCTCAGGTCGCGGTTGATATAAAAAGCCGGATCGTTGAGGTCAATGATGGGGTCGGTTGTGTGGTTATCCATAGCGGGCCTGTTGGTAAAACGATTAAGACACCGCATGGTGGCTTAACAGCCACCTCTACCAAAAGCCGGTGGCGTGGGACAAGGCAGAGCAAAATCCTGCCCAATAACTAAAGGGGCGATGCCAAAGTTATCCGGCTATGGCAGCACTAGGTCATGCCGGATAATTTGTTAGTGACCGCTTATGCGCTGCAATTATTTGCCGACTTTTTCAAAAACCCCTAAGTCCATGATGCGTTGGTAGCGGTTTTCGAGCAGGGTTTCGGTGGGCAAAGGCAGCAGTTCCGCCAAATGCCGTAGCAGCGTTTCTTTTAGGTTGGCGGCTATGGCGGCTACGTTGCGGTGTCCGCCTCCTAATGGTTCCCTGACCACCTCATCCAGCAAACCTTGTTCACGGATGCGGTCGGACGTGATGCCCATAGCTTCGGCAGCCAATTGCGATTTGTCGGCACTTTTCCAAAGGATAGAGGCGCAACCTTCGGGGGAAATCACCGAGTAAGTGCTGTATTCCAGCATAATCAAACGGTCGCCCACACCAATCGCCAATGCCCCGCCGGAACCGCCCTCGCCGATAATGGTGCAGATAATGGGGGTTTTCAGTTTGGCCATTTCAAACAAATTACGGGCGATGGCTTCGCTTTGCCCACGCTCTTCGGCGCCAATGCCTGGGTACGCGCCTGGGGTGTCAATCAGGGTGATCACCGGCAGCTTAAAACGTTCCGCCATTTTCATCACCCGTAAGGCTTTACGGTAGCCTTCAGGGCGCGGCATGCCAAAATTACGGTAGATTTTTTCTTTGGTGTCGCGGCCTTTTTGATGGCCTATCACCATCACTGGTTGTCCATCCAAACGCGCCAAGCCACAGACAATGGCCGGGTCGTCAGCATAACTGCGGTCGCCGTGCAGCTCGTGGAATTCCGTGAAGATATGTTCTATATAATCCAGTGTGTAGGGGCGGCCGGGATGTCTTGACAATTGTGAAATCTGCCAATCGGTCAAGTCGGAAAATATGCTTTCGGTCAGTGCCTGGCTTCTTTCTTCTAATTGTTTGAGGGCATCTGATATGTTGATTTTATTATCGAACTCAACATTACGGAGTTCTTCAATCTTGGCTTCCAGTTCAGCAATGGGTTGTTCGAAATCAAGAAATTTAAGATCCATATTAACTTAATTAAACGTGTTGGGGCTATCAAAAGTAGATCATTTTATAGAAAAATACCAATTAATCCTAAACAATTTCTACGCGCTTGGCGGGGTGCTTAATTGCTGGAGTATTTGGAATTATCGTGTGGGTGGTTTAAAGTTTGCCCAAAAACAAATTGCATCTGCAAGCGTTACAATGCGGCAGCTTGCTGAATCACAGGCATGACGCGCACTGGTGTTGTTAGGCCGCATCAACCTAGTGTTTTAGGCGGGTCTAGCCTAAGTTGCGCCATCTGCGCTTCGGTCAAGCCTGTTTTGCCGGCAATGGTGGCATCGTCCAGCATATCCAGCAACGTCGCCGCATCTGGATTGCCATAGCGTGTTTGCCTTCTTCGCGGCCTTTTTCCAAGCCCTCCTTCAAGCCCTCTTCTATTTTGGATGTTGCCGCCAAGGCCATCAAACTTACATCACATGCACCACTGTAGCACCTATACCCAACAAATGCAGCTGGGCTTCGCTATCGTGGGTGAAGAACAACTGGTTGGCCACCGCACCTTTGCTGTTGACAATGTCCACTTCCGTGCCGCTGCCTTGGTAAA
>CAJAWH010000109.1 GCA_903945605.1 uncultured Methylococcaceae bacterium
TGCCTTGTGTGTGCTGAAATAGCCAGTAGGATAACTGGCACACCAAAATGCAAGGAATGGCGGCAACCGGTGCAGGTAAAATAGCCGCTGTGATAAGCTAGCAGCCCGACAACAAACATTCACAAGATATTGATATGAAAAAACAAGACGCTTGGCTTTATGTAATTGGGGCGGTAGCACTAATTTTTATTGTGCTTGTGTTGTCAATGTATTTCATTCATTTTGCTAGGCTTAGCACTGATACAACTGTATGGGGAACATTTGGCGACTATGTAGGCGGTTCACTTAACCCTTTGCTTAGCTTTCTTGCATTAATAGCATTGCTTTATACAATCCGATTGCAAAAGAGGCAGCTTAATGAAACAGAAGATGCAAACAAAGAACAAGCAAAATATATGGCTCTTTCTGCAAAGATTTCAGCTTATATTGGCGCAGTACAAGCCCATAATGTAATGGTTGAGCAATCCCAAAAGATAATGGAATTAGGCAATATGGAGTGCTTAGCACTGGATCACAGCAAGCTAATTGGTAAACAAAAAGAACTGATTGTAAAGTTATTTTCATTAATCAATGAACTAGAAGAATTAACACCTAAACCTGACTTAAAAAATCCAACCTGAAAAATACCATAAATCTCTCTAAGGCCATCTGACCGACGGGGGACGGGTATGTAACTCATTGCCGAGGCCACAATCGTGGCTTCTAGGGCTTTACATTAGGATTATTGGGATAGGGTAAATGGCACACCATCCCAAAGCAAACAATGCGGGGTTGCCTGAAATAGAACCGTTTGCAAATCATGCAAACCTGCTATTTTTATTGATATTTAATTTTTTATGGCTATTATGAACCTTTAGCTTGAAACACCTTTAAGGAGGGTTTATCTCATGCCAGCACCTAGAGCAATAAAACTCGATGATGAAACCTACGACCGCTTAAAAGCATTGGGCAATACCAAAGACCGCCCCCTGAACTGGCTAATGAAAACCGCCGTTGTTGAATATGTGGAAAGGGAAAAAACCTACGAGCGGGAAAAGTGCGAGGATATGGAACGATGCTTGACCCTGTATGATAAGACAGGCCATGCCGTTTCAAATGAAATAGCGGGCAAGTGGCTAGAAAGCATAGGCACAGAAAGAGAGTTGGCGTGTCCAAAGTAATTTGGTTGCCACAAGCCCATCAATGATGCCAACCGCTTATTTTCGTTTTTAATGCCAGCATCCTTTTATATGAATTGATGCAAGCTTAGGCAGGACACCGACACACCGCCCAAAACAAGGCAATCAATGCATGGTTACTTGAAAATAAATTGGTACGGAAAGTGGTAGCTTTTTTAAAAGCCTAAGTTGCTAACACACTGAATTTTAAAAATTACTAGAGTATGGCGGAGAGGCAGGGATTCGAACCCTGGGAGGGTATCACCCCTCAACGGTTTTCAAGACCGCCGCATTCGGCCGCTCTGCCACCTCTCCGCAAGCCGGATATAATAACCTAACCAGAAAATAAATCAACTGATAATTATTTTTTTGCTTAAAGCTTGAATTGCCTTTGTTTGGCGATAGAATCCAAGCCATTGCCGTTGTTTATCCGAGGTCGTCATAAAGATAAGGGGGAGTGGTGTTGCCTATATTAAAAAACCAGTTAAAAACTAGCGTGGCATTTGTCCTGCTGTTGCAGGGCATGGTTGCTGCGGCCTCCCCTGCACATCAGGACATTATCAAACAATTGCATGTTACCGAAGGCTTCGAGATTAGCATCTATGCTGATGATGTGCCTAACGCGCGTGGCTTGGCATTGGGTGATGACGGCATGGTTTTTGTGGGTACTGGGCCGGAAGGCAAAGTCTATGCGGTGACCGATGCCAACCATGATGGCAAGGCTGACCATACTTTTGTGGTGGCGGAAAACTTGAACATGCCTAACGGCGTGGCCTATAAAGACGGTTCGCTGTATGTTGCGACCATCGGCCGTATCTTGCGTTATGCGCAGCTGGCAGGGCATCTGGCTAATCCGCCTGCCCCTGTGGTGGTTTATGACAAACTGCCCACCGACACCGAACACGGCTGGAAATATTTGCGTGTTGGCCCCGATAACAAATTGTATACGGCAATTGGTGCGCCGTGTAACATTTGCCAGCCGGGCAATGAGCTGTACGCGTCACTGGTGCGCCTGAATCTGGATGGCAGCCATTTTGAAATTATTGCCCACGGTATCAGAAATACCCAAGGCTTTGATTGGCAACCAAACACCCATGCACTTTTTTTTACCGATAACGGGCGTGACTATTTGGGTGATGACTCGCCACCCGAAGAACTAAACCAGTGGTCTGCTGTGGGCGACCATTTTGGCTACCCGTATTGTCACGGGGGCAATGTCACCGACCCTAAATTTGGGCATCTCAGAAAATGTGCAGATTTTAAACCGCCGGTATGGCGGTTCAAGGCGCATGTGGCGCCACTAGGCATACGTTTTTATCAGGGCAAACAATTCCCTGCCCCATACCAACAACAGTTGTTTGTGGCCCAACACGGTTCTTGGAACCGTTCGGAGCCACAAGGCTACCAAGTGGTTTTGGTTAAGTTTGTTGGCGGCAACCCTGTTTCTGAACAAGGTTTTATCAGTGGCTGGTTGACTGATGACGCGGTGCTGGGTAGGCCGGTTGATATTTTGACGCTGGATGACGGCAGCCTGCTGATCAGCGATGATAAGTTGGGGGTGCTTTATAGAGTCACCTACACGGGCAAACACCAGACACTAGCTGGTTCTGCCCATTAAATGTAATAACAATATTAGGAACAATAATGAAACAAATTTTTCTTGCCTTAGTGCTGTTTGCCGGTGGCTCAGCCACTGCTTATTGCGAAGAAATTGGCTGTATCACCACCGCATGGAAACTGATAGGGGCGAACCACAAAGTGTGCGTACAGGCGTTTGATGATCCGAAAGTGGACGGTGTCACTTGCCATATCAGCCAAGCCAAAACCGGCGGTATTGCCGGTACACTGGGCGTTGCTGAAGACCCCTCGCAATTTTCGATTGCTTGCCGTCAGGTCGGCCCTATCAACATTAAAGAGAATCTTCCCGATGAAGAAACGGCTTTTAGTGAAGGCACGGCTTTATTTTTTAAAGAAACACGGGTAAGCCGCCTGTTTGACAAAAAACGCAATACCTTGGTCTATGTGGCCATTAGCCGCAAACTGATTGATGGCGCACCCGCCAACAGCATTTCCACCGTGCCTATCATGCCTTGGGCCGGTAAATGACCGCTTTCGGTTTTGTCGGTGCCAGCGCTTGTTGAAGTCACCGATAAATGCGCTGCACCAGATCATAAAACCAGCTTGGGCGGAACAGCAGTATCCATATCATCAACAGGCTGGTGATAGGGAACGGCCCAATATCGATAATGGTGACTACGAGCATGAGCAGGATACAGACTAATCGCAACATAAAAACTCCGTTGATTTATAACTGATGTTACTCAGCTCGTTGGCTGAGCGTAGCCGAAGCCCCGCCTACAGCCCGATGGTTTGCCTGATCATTGTGCCTGGTTGCCATTCCCTTCGGCTACGCTCAGGGAGCGAACGGTTTTTACAAACAGATAATCTTTTGCGTGACATCAATTTATTAGTAAAACTGCTTGGAAAATTTATTAGGTGTTGATGAAGCTGAGCCATGAAAGCCACGGTTGCGCTTAATCTGAAAAGAAATGCCGTGCGAGAAGCAGCGCAACGCTTCCACACGACCAATCCCCGGGTATTTGGCTCTGTCCTGTATGGGGGGCCGACCAAGAGGACAGTGATCTTGATTTGCTGGTGGATGCATTGCCCAGCACCACGCCATTTTGATTTGGGCGGCTTGCAACTTGAACTGGAAAAAATCTTGTATCATGAAAGTTTTTTTGTGCCACTCGGTTAATATGACAATAGCCGTACTATAGCTGCTGTTTTTTAATCGAGCGGAAGCGGTTCGCAACTTACTTTTGTGTCGTCATCAATATCCGCTTCGCTAATGTCCTGCACATTAGGTTTCCAAGTGCGTTTTTCAACTAAATTGGGGGCATATTCAAGTGCCCCTATCGGTTCTATATCCAAAGAACTTAAACGCTCTATCAGTTCATTAAGCACTTCATCTTTATGCCGTACCCAAGTTGAAGCGAAACAACGCCAAAAAATCCACCCAGCCCTCTCCAAAACCCGTTGGCGATCCATGTCATGCTGCCACCTATCAGGGCCATGGAACGCGTCACCATCCAACTCAATCGCCAAACGATTATCGCCAACGCCTTCAACCACCATATCAATTCTATAAGCGCCCGTTTTAACCTGAGGAGTAACCCGATAACCTAGCGATGTCAGGATAGTAAACACTTCCCGCTCAAATCCAGATTCGCATTGCTCAATCAATATCTTAGCCTCTTCTTGATCGGTGATCATAGGCTTATTAAAATGACTGAGCAAACTAACGCGTAAATCTCTTTCAGATAAGTCACTTAAGGTAACTGAACGCACCAGATACATACGATCACGCGCCCTACTGGTAGCGACATTGAAGCGCTGGTCGAACATATTGCCTGATAAAGCCCTGCAATTCTTGCTGTCCACAACCATTGACAAAAATATGATGTCGCGTTCGCTGCCCTGAAAAGTCCTCGCATCCCCACATTTAAAATCCCGGTGCAATAATTCTGCTGCATCACACCGATTGCGTACAATTGTCTCAATATAATTAGACTGGGCAATGCCCAAAAGCGACACCACCCCGATGGTACGGCCAATAAACGTATCATTTTCAAGTATTGCCGTTATCTCATCAGCTATAAATTGCGCTTCAGCATCATTATGGTCTTTTTTATCACGGAAGCCATCAGACACATACACATCGACCAGAGGAGGGTCAATCCGCTCGCTGGCTTTAGGAATCCGTAAGGGTTGGATACCCCCTTTATAAAAGACACGGTTTGAATAGGCGATAATAGCCGGGACACAACGGAAATGCTCCCTCAGCATGACTTGTTCTGCCGCAAAAACTCGGGCAGCTAAATCATAGAGTGATTTCCCTGGCGCCATTTCCTCCCCAAACGGTCGGGCATCCAAAAATCGAGCCCTTAAATTTTGCAGGCGTTGACTGGCAATAAATCCTCCATCAGGGGAAACTTGCTTATCATCACCCACCACCAGTATTTTTTTACCTCGTAAAATGGCGGGGAGTGCCCAAATATCGGATTGGCTGGCCTCATCGACAATAACAAGGTCAAACATGCCAATATCAGCAGGCATCGCTTCCGATATGCGCGTATGGTTCATAATCCAGCAAGGAACTGCATTCGCCGCATCTAACATAGCTTCCCTTGCATCTCTTCGGTACATGGTCGCATTGGGACCCGTGCCTCCGGCAATAAGCCTTATAGCGGTGGCATAACCTGCAAGTGCCTGAAGAATTTTGGGTGTGGCGTTACGTTTGGTCGCCAACCACGCTGATTGGGCAACCACGTCTTGGTAGAGTCTGGACAAACCATTTTCTAACTCCCCTCGTCTGGCGGCCAACGAAAGCAATTCACGCCTAGCCTCAATGTTATCCAAATAGGTACGCATGCGGGCCCAATTCCAAGCACTACGCCAAGTAACAGGCAATACTAAATCTTCACCGGTATTGTCAACCGGCTTTGTTTTAATGCGAGCAGCAAATTTTGTAGCCCCTGCCAATTCAAGGCGCTCAGCCAATTCTCGAATATTTGCAAATTCAATGGAAAATGACGCAATATTGCGCAATACGGCAAGCATTTCGGCATAGCAAGCCGTCACGCGTTCTACTGGTTCTACCGGGTTACCTAATTGAAACTCGACAAAATTCTTTAATGCCAAGGAAACTGGCCCCGTTTTGCCAGCCAGCTTTTCATTAATAACGTTAAGCAAAGCAGTTGCTTTTGATAATTCGGCTTTAATGAGATGGCGTTGCAATTGGTTTTTAATGGCTTTAAGGTCAGAAGAACTGCCAAGCAAATCCTTAGTGGGAGCTGATAAGAACACCTCGCCTGCCCTTATAGCCAATTCGTTATCAATACCTGTAGCAAGCCCGTGAGTTTTTTTCGCTAAGGTTGTGGTTAACTCAATTTGGCGCAAAGCCGTAATACCACCTTGCAAATAAGGCATTGAAAGGTCGTCAGCAATAGTGTTCCAGCGGATTTGCAGTGTCGACAATTGTTGATTTAGTGCCAAGTAGCGATTGACATGCATCCAGTCATCCCTGGTAACAGGGGATATTCCAGATATTTTTACCGCTGAAACCAGTTCTTTTGTCTCGGCATTGCTAAACGGTATCGCCCCAAAAGGTTTGCCCGTCCTGCTACCACGGTCAACGGCTTCTTTAGTTTTTACATGCTCCAACGCCTGCTCAGGGAGTTGCACTGGTCGTATTAGAAAGGCAGCCCTTTCTTCTACAAGGGCATCGATATCTGAAAACAATGACTCCAGTGCTTGCCTTTCAGACACAAAGGCTGGTTGGCGGCACTTTGAGCGTAATTCAAAAGGCCAATCCTCTCCGACTGACTCCAGCTCTTCCACTAGCGCATAAGCAGACCCAATTAATTCAAGCAGTTCTTTTGTTTTAAGTATGATGTCAGAGGCCGAAGTATTTAAGGCAATAATTTCACCACGCTCAATCGCTTCACCAATGCGTCTCATTTCGGACAACGCTAGGTGCATTTCTGCAATATCGCTTACAGTAGGTAAAGCATCAGCAGATGGATAATCTGCCTCCAGATAAAGCAAATCCTGTCCAATCTTGCGTCTGGATTCCCGAAGTTTACCGACCTCCGCTTCGGTTAAAGGTGGTGCATTTTCGGGTAATAGTGTAATGTTATCATCAAACCAGCCATAATTTTCAGAGCCTGAAATAACCATCTCAGCAAGCTCTTGAGTCCGCATCGGCTTACCGTCAACCTCAATTTCAGATAAATGGGCGATTGCAATCGCATCAATGCGTTTATCGATTCCAACGAGTTCATGATGCACACGATCAATTTTACTTTCCAATGTTTTAATGGCTTGGCGTGTCTGCTCAGTATTTAACTGAGTAACTTGATGCTGGATGGCTTCAATTGAAGCTTGAAATTGACGGATACCCTCTCGATCACTGGCCATAAGCGCAACAGTCAACGCCCGAACGGGTTCGGGAATTTTCGATTGCAACACTTCAAGGGCAGTTTCGCCACGCGATGTCACAAGCACCCGCCTTCCCGTTGCAAGAAAATGACAAATCACGTTGGCAATAGTATGGGTTTTTCCTGTACCTGGTGGGCCTTGCACCACAACCCCCGCCGATTTTTCCAAACGCTGTATGATGGTAATTTGTTCTTGGTTGTAGGGTAATGGGAAATACAGCTCTTGTGATGTCCCTTGACCTGAACTTCTGCTTGAGAGACCCCGATATTCAATCGGTTCAAACTCGATTGGCTGGTCTGAGGGTGGTGTGACAAATGCAAGTGGCCCAATCGGTATGTCACAACCATCTTCCAGTTTATTTTTCAACCGCCGTAAATCATCTTTCAAAAAATTATTCGACCGCGGGCGGGCAAACAGAACCCACAAATCTGACACAATTAAATCTTTACTTGCTGCCGGTATAGCTACCCCAAGATTTAGTAATTCACTAAAACTTCCGTTACTATCAAGATTAGAGGCCGCAAGTTTAAGCACATCGGTATAGCTTGAATAGTCAAACGGGGTGACTGGAGAATCCTTATGTCGTTGCAGGTGTTCTTTTATCTCTTGTTCGACCTCAACAGCACCCTGTATTGAACAAGCAACAAAAGCATCCATCTCAACCTGTGTCGCCGTTGCCCGTGGACGGATTTCCAAGGCCATGCTTTTATTGTCAATCGATAGCTCAACTGTTTGCGTCAGTAACGGATATTCAAAAATTACAGTAGTGCCATCTAAGGATGGTATTTGCCATGTGGCGACACCAATCCCCCAAACCAATTCTTGTGGTTTAGCTGTTTCTTCAGCTAGTATTTGATGCTTTAAGGAAAAAATATCACCATATAAAGCAATGCTTTTTCGCCGGGGTTGTTCCAAAATTGCCCAAGCATTCCAAATTTCTAAAAAACTTTCATAAGCGGTTTGTTCCTCTTGATATTCAGCTTGGACTTCTTCAGCCGCAAGCTCAGGTTCGTCATCATCTAGCCAATTTTGTTGGCCTGATTCACCTTCTGTCTCGCAACGAACTTGATTAATAGGTTTTTCCGCCTTGCGGATATCCCGTAAATACTGCACATACTGCTCTACAGAAGGTGGCTTAACGAACAGATTGTTACTGAAATTAAAAAACGAATTAAATTGCTCCGGAACTTCTGGATGATGCTTTGCTTCAAGCCGCTCAATCCTCAGCCAAATATGGTCGCCTTGAAGCTGTATATCAAAATCAACGCCGGGCAAACCTGCCAGTTCCGTATTGCGTTTTACAAAACAGCCATAAGCAGAAAGACAAAAACCTTTCGGGTTGATGTCTTTTGCTTGTTCGTTAACGTATTCGAGTAAACCAGCGAGCAATTCATGAGGGGTTGGCATATTTTTTGTCCAGTAACAAACGGTTATTGTATTATTTCAATATAAATATATCCCATTGAATTAATTTGGTAATTTTTATCGATTACACCTATCTTACTTTGAAAACATACAACTTTGGGTAGTGTTGAAAAAGAATGTGGTCATGTAAACAAGAAGCAACATTTTCAGGACGCGGCTAGCTGAATAGCCCCCTGCCCTCCATCAAATCTTTTTGACAAACTCAGATTTCAGCTTCATGGCGCCAATACCGTCAATTTTGCAATCAATATCATGATCGCCATCCACTAGGCGGATATTTTTGACTTTGGTGCCGACCTTAACCACCAAGGAAGAGCCTTTGACTTTAAGGTCTTTAATCACCGTTACGCTGTCGCCGTCTTGCAGCACATTGCCATTGGCATCTTTAATGACACGGTTATCGTCATTATCATCAGCAGCCCCTTCTTTAGGCCACTCGTGGGCGCATTCGGGGCAAACAAACTGGCTGCCGTCATCGTAGGTGAATTCTGATTGGCAAGCCGGACAAGGGGGAAGCGTGGTCATTGGGTTATACCTTTAGTTATAGATTGCCACCCTGCCGGTCACAAAAAACGGCAGGGTGGCAGGGAATGGGTGTGTTGCAGTGAACGGGCATAATGCCAGATCAGGGGGTTTACTGTCTACAGATGCAGCCGCTGGCTTGGCCGCTATGGGCGGATTATTTTTACCTCAGCCAATATCAAAATGGTACTGCCAGCTTAAGCGGTTATAATGGCTCAACTAGGCCATTGCCCATTTCGAGGTTTTTTTGTCAGCTCAATCCCCAACCATACTATTCAGCGCGGGCGAGTCATCCGGTGACCAGCACGCCGCCAATTTGTTTTTGGAACTCAAAAAACACCAGCCTGATATCCAAGGCATCGGCATGGGCAGCGTGCAAATGGCAGCGGCAGGGATAAAGCTGGATTATGATTCGGCTAATATTGGCGTGATTGGTGTGGTGGAGGTATTGCGCCATTACGGTGAAATCCGCCGCGCCTTAAAACTGATGCAGCATGTCGTGGCAAAGCAAAAGCCTGATTTGCTGGTCTGCGTTGATTATAAAGAATTTAACTTTAAACTGGCACGGTTTGCCAAGCAATGCGGTGTCAAGGTGCTGTTTTACGTTAGCCCGCAAGTTTGGGCGTGGCGGGCGGGGCGGGTGAAAAAATACGGCCAGGTGATCGACATGATGGCGGTTATTTTTCCGTTTGAAACGGCCTATTACGAGGCGGAAAACGTGCCGGTGCGTTATGTGGGGCATCCGTCGGTTGATAAAGTCCATCCCCAGTTGACAACAGCCGAAGCTATGGCACAGTTTGGCCTAAGTGCTGAACATCCCGTGGTGGGGCTATTGCCCGGTAGCCGTGCCAACGAAATTAAGCGTATGTTGCCGACCATGCTGGCGGCGGCGGTACTGTTGCATCAGCAAAACCCCGACATCCAGTTTATCTTGCCGCAAGCCCCTAGCATTCAAGATGCACTGCTGACCCCTTATCTAAATAACGCGCCGGTCAACATCACCGTGGTCAAAAATCAGGTTTATGATGCCATACCTTGCTGCTCGGCAATCATGACCACCTCGGGCACCGCCACCTTGGAAATTGCTTTGCTCACCGTGCCAATGGTGATTGCTTACAAGCTGTCGCCCCTGACCTATTGGCTGGGCAAGCGTTTGGTCAAAATCGCTTTTATAGGTTTGCCCAATATCATCTTGGGCAAGGCCATTGTTAAGGAGCTGATACAGCATGAAGCGACACCTGCCCATTTGGCGGAGGAAATCAACCGTATCCTGACCGATCACGCTTATGCCGCCACGCTGCGTGACAACCTGCAACAGGTTAAGCTAAAGCTGGGACAAGGTGGCGGCTCCAACAATATGGCACAATTGGTCTTGCAGATGTTGAGGGGGGAGGCGTAACTGGCGTCGCCGCGTATTCTGCCATGGCTTTCTGTACTACCCCAAGCCATGTCCGTATGTAATAATAAAGCACTCAGGTTCTGGTGCTGTTTTTAGTGCTATTTTTGCTTGCCTAGCGTAGCTTGGGCATAAGCACCTATCAGGTTAGTCAACTCAACAGCATAAAAGGCATTGATATGGATGAGAACAAAAAGAAGGCGTTAAGCGCCGCTCTAATGCAAATTGACAAGCAGTTTGGCAAAGGCTCGGTCATGCGTATGGGGGATGTGGCGGCTTTTCGGGATATTGACGTGGTGTCCACAGGGTCTTTAGGTTTGGATATCGCGCTAGGCTGCGGTGGTTTGCCACGCGGGCGGGTGGTGGAAATTTATGGTCCGGAATCTTCCGGTAAAACTACGCTGACTTTGCAAGTGATTGCCGAAATGCAAAAACTGGGCGGCACTGCCGCTTTTGTCGATGCCGAACACGCCCTTGACCCCAGCTATGCGGAAAAAATTGGCGTCAATTTGGATGATTTATTGGTATCCCAGCCCGACACCGGCGAACAAGCCTTAGAAATTACCGATATGCTGGTGCGTTCTGGTGCAGTGGATATTGTCGTGGTCGATTCGGTGGCGGCACTGACCCCTAAAGCCGAGATTGAAGGTGATATGGGGGACTCACACATGGGTCTGCAAGCACGGCTGATGTCGCAAGCCTTGCGGAAATTGACCGGCAATATCAAACGCTCCAACACCTTGGTTATTTTTATCAACCAAATCCGTATGAAAATCGGCGTGATGTTCGGCAGCCCAGAAACCACCACTGGCGGTAATGCCCTTAAGTTTTATGCTTCGGTGCGTCTGGATATCCGCCGTATTGGTTCGGTCAAAAAAGGTGATGAAGTCATCGGTAATGAAACCCGCGTAAAAGTGGTGAAAAATAAAGTGTCACCGCCGTTTAAAGAAGCTGAGTTTGAAATTTTATACGGTGAAGGCGTGTCGTTTATGGGTGAATTGGTTGACTTGGGTGTCAAATACGGTTTTGTGCAAAAATCCGGCTCGTGGTATGCCTACGGGGATGAAAAAATAGGCCAAGGCAAAGACAACGCCAGACAATTTTTAAAAGAACACCCCGACAAAGCCAAAGACTTGGAAGCCAAAATTAGGGCGGAAGCTTTTGACAAGCTCAAGCCACCGGTATTGGCAACAACCGCTGAAGAAGTGGACGAAGACCTCTAGGCGGCTGATTGTTGGTGACAGCAGAAGGTGGCGCGGGGATAAAAGCCATTGCCCTGCGCTACTTGGCAATCAGGGAACACAGCCAACAAGAATTATTGGCTAAAATCCAAGCAAAAGGCTTTACCCGACAAGCCATAGAACCAGTGCTGGCGGAGCTGTGCGGTCAAGGCTGGCAAAGTGATGCCCGCTACGCCGAAAGCTATGCCCGACACCGTATCCGTAAAGGCTTTGGGCCACTGGCCATCCGCTATGAGTTACGCCAAAACGGCGTGCTTGACGTTGATCTGGACAGCATTATGGCGGATATTGCCGATAGTTGGCTAGCACACATGGCGCAAGTTTATGCCAAAAAATACCGGGCAATGCCAAGCGGCGCTGCCGGGACATTAAGCAAAACAGAATGGGCAAAGCGCAGCCGGTTTTTGTTGCAACGCGGCTTTCCCGCCGACCTGTTGCCCGCTTTGTTAAACCATTTAAACATTACCTTGACCTCGATTTAGCCCTACACATTATCATGAAGACAATGACCAGCGCCCAGCTACGCGCCGCCTTTCTCGAATTTTTCCGTCAACGGGGACATGCCATACAGCCCTCCAGTTCCTTGGTGCCCGGCAATGACCCTACCCTACTGTTCACCAATGCCGGTATGGTGCAGTTTAAAGATGTGTTTTTAGGCAGGGAGCATAAGCCTTTCAGCACTGCCGCCACCAGCCAACGTTGTGTCAGGGCGGGCGGCAAACATAACGATTTGGAAAATGTCGGCTATACCGCCCGCCACCATACTTTTTTTGAAATGCTTGGCAATTTCAGTTTTGGCGATTATTTCAAAAAAGAAGCTATCCATTATGCGTGGGAATTTCTGACCCAAGAAATGCAAATACCCGCTGAAAAATTATGGGTGACCGTTTACGCCGAAGACCAGGAAGCCGAAGCTATCTGGCTGAATGATATCGGCGTGGATGCCAACCGCTTTTCGCGCATTGCCACCAAGGACAATTTCTGGTCTATGGGTGATGTCGGCCCCTGCGGCCCTTGCACCGAAATTTTCTACGACCACGGTGAACATATCTTTGGTGGCCCGCCGGGTTCACCCGATGAAGACGGCGACCGCTATATAGAAATCTGGAATCTGGTGTTCATGCAGTACGAACGTGCGGCAGATGGCACGATGACCCCGCTGCCAAAGCCTTCGGTGGACACCGGTATGGGCTTGGAGCGTATCGCCGCAATTTTGCAGGGCGTGCATAGCAACTATGAAATCGACCTGTTCCAAAGCCTGCTGACCGCCGCCGCGCAATTGGCAAAAACGGATGATTTGCATAACAGCTCGTTGCGCGTCATTGCCGACCATATCCGTTCTTGCGCGTTTTTGGTCACCGATGGTGTCATGCCATCCAACGAAGGCCGTGGTTATGTGCTGCGGCGCATCATCCGCCGCGCCTTGCGTCATGGTCACCGTTTGGGCATCAACGAATTGTTTTTCTATAAACTGGTCGCACCGCTGGTTGCCGTCATGGGCGAGGCCTATCCCGAATTGGCTGCCGCCCAAGCCCAAGTGGAACGGGTGTTGAAAAAAGAAGAAGAACGCTTTGCCGAAACTTTAGGCCAAGGCATGAAAATCTTGGAGGCGTGTGTTGCCAAACTGACCGACACCGTCATCCCTGGCGATATTGTGTTCCAGCTGTACGACACTTATGGCTTTCCGGTCGATTTGACCGCCGACTTCGCCCGCGAACATCAGTTATCGGTTGATTACCCAGGCTTTGAAACCTGTATGGCGGCACAACGCAACCGCGCCCGCTCTGCCAGCAGCTTTGCCGCCGACTACGACCAAGACATCAAACTGGACAGCGCCACCGAATTTACCGGCTACCAACAATTGGATGATGAAGTGCGCGTGCTTGCCTTGTACCAACAAGGCCAGCCAGTGGACAGCCTGTCCGAAGGTGCGGAAGGTGTAGTAGTGTTAGATAAAACCCCATTTTATGCCGAATCCGGCGGACAAGTCGGCGATTGCGGACAACTGACCGCCAACGGTGCGGTTTTTAGCGTACACGACACGCAAAAACAAGGCGGCACTTTATTCCTGCACAAAGGCAAATTGCTCAGCGGCTCACTGACAGTGGGTACGGTATGTGATGCAAAAGTCAGTGCCGAACAACGCACCGCCACCGAACAGCACCACTCCGCCACCCATTTGCTCCATGCCGCCTTACGGCAAACTTTGGGCGATCACGTCGCACAAAAAGGGTCGTTGGTGAATCCTGAACGCTTACGGTTTGACTTCTCGCACTTCCAACCTGTTACAGCGGAAGAGATTGCCACTTTAGAACTGTTGGTCAACGCACAAATCCGCCTAAACCATGCCGTTGCCGCCACCATTATGGACAAGGACGAGGCGGTCAAAGCCGGTGCTATGGCCTTGTTTGGTGAAAAATACGGCGATGAAGTGCGCGTATTGACCATGGGCAGTTTTTCCACCGAACTGTGTGGCGGCACCCATGTTGAACGCACGGGTGACATTGGCTGCTTTAAAATTATCAGCGAAACTGGCGTGGCCTCTGGCGTGCGCCGTATTGAGGCAGTGGCAGGTGCAGCGGGCATGGATTGGATAGCCGCCCGTGACAAAGCCTTGGTGGATATTGCTGGCCTATTGAAAAGCTCGCCCGATAAAGCCGTGGAAAAAGTCGAACAATTGCTGGAAAAAAACCGTAGTCTGGAAAAACAATTGGAACGCCTGAACGCCAAACTGGCCAGTTCGGCAGGTGACGAATTGGCGGCAAAAGCCATCGAAGTGGCGGGCATTAAGCTATTGGTCGCCAAATTGGAGGGCGTAGACCCCAAAACCTTACGCGACTTGGCGGAACAGTTAAAAAACAAACTGGGCAGCTGCGCCTTGCTGTTGGCAGTGGTGGAAGGCGACAAAGTCAGCTTAGTGGCGGGCGTGTCCAAAGACAAAATGGGGCAGATTAAAGCCGGTGATTTGGTTAACTTTGTCGCCCAACAAGTCGGCGGTAAAGGTGGCGGCAAGCCTGATTTGGCACAAGCGGGCGGTAATGATCCGGCGGGCTTGGCGGATGCGCTTGCGGGGGTTGCTGAGTGGGTTAGCGGGCGGTTGGTGGGGTGATTTTTTGCCCGTGTTTTTGGTTTAGGCTTATTTTATTGTGCAATACGTTGATGCTATTTTTGTAGGCTACAGGCTAACTCTTAACAGTGGTGGATGGAAAATTAACACATAACGCGGGGAGTCGCTATTTGGGTATCTAAACCAAATGATATTTACATTCCCATTTTGTATGCTTTAAACTCTCTGACGGATTCATCGTTTGTTTTCCCAATCTTTTGAACTTTAGGCGGTTCACAGACTGGGATACTCCCGATGATTCCCGTCATTGTCAAACTTTGTGAGTCCCCCGGCAAAGCCGAGGGTTTACCCATGATTAATTAAGGCAACACTGCCTTGTGGCACGTCCGCATAGTGGCTGCCATGTATCACATCAAAGCCGGTGCTGCGTGCCACCACTGCCGCCTGTTGCTGGTCATCTTGTTTTAAAATGCTTTGTGCGCCAATGGCTGTGACCAAGGTTTTCAATTGTTGCAGCCTATCCAACAGCAAGGGATGACGCAACAAGTCCACATCACCCCCAGCAAAGCAGACATAATTGGGCGACAATTGCGCGATAAAATCAAAAAACTCGTTGTTTTGGGCCTCCGCATCAAATTGCAGTGCAATCTGATAGCCTCGGCTACGGTAATTGCTGAGTCCGTTGTTTAATTCTTGGTAGTATTTTGCATATTGGTTGTTCAATGAGGTCAATATCACTATGTTTTTGGTCGCCAATCCGCAACGTTCAATAACATCTTCAAAATAAGCCCCATGGTCTTTCTTGATGCCCAAAATATGGCGCGGGTCCACTTCTAAAAACACACTGCCTTGCAAATGCACAACCGGCAAATAGTTCATCAAATGCACTGTACGGCACAAGCGGTCAAAATTGATGATGGACTCGCTCACTGCCGCAT
Source organism: uncultured Methylococcaceae bacterium (assembly GCA_903945605.1). Lineage (GTDB taxonomy): Bacteria > Pseudomonadota > Gammaproteobacteria > Methylococcales > Methylomonadaceae > Methylovulum. The sequence goes on from CAJAWH010000109.1 coordinate 15,750, forward strand.
TTCTGTCCGAACGTAGTAAGTTTTCCACTTCATCGCTATACAAACGCTTGGTTTCATAGGTGGAGACATTGTTCTGGGCTTTATGCCCCACTATCGTAGCCAGGTTTTCCGCCAATGTCAGGGGGGTGAACAAGCTGCTGATACGGATAGGGCCAAAAATGCCGCTGACCAAATCGCCATCCAACACAAATGGGCGAAAGGTGGTGCGGTGTTCGCTGGTAAATGAATCATTGAAATGATCGACTAAAGGTTGTAAATACATAAACAGTTCCTTATCACTATTGGCAATTGGAAAAACGCGTTGCTGTCCAGCCGTTGCCGTTTAGGCTGGCTTGACGATTTGTGATAATTTAACGGATAGATTATATTTAATAAAACGATTAATTTAGAATTGTTAATCTAATTTTTTGATATAATAGCCTTTCTGACCTGCCGACACGGCATCGGCCTACGATAACCCCTTCTCCTGCCAGCACCGCCATGAACCTAAGCCAACTCGAATTGCTACGCATTATGCAAGAATCGGACTTTAACCTGTCCAAGGCCGCAGAAAAAATGCATATTGTACAGTCAGCGGTCAGCAGGCAATTGCAGATGTTGGAACGTGAATTGGGTTCGCCACTGTTTGAACGGAGAGGCAAAAAACTACTGGGCATGACCCCGCTAGGGGCCAGGATTATGGAAGAGGTGGCGGTTATCCATTGTGCCAAAAAAAACATCCAGACCTTGGCATTGGATTTTTTGGATTGCAATCAAGGCGTGTTGCATATTGCCACCACCCATACCCAAGCCAAGTATTTTCTGCCCGTGCCGATTCATCGATTTAAGGAAAAATACCCGGGAGTAAAAATTTATATGGTGCAAGCATCGCCGGAACAACTGATTGACCAGCTTCATAGCCGCAAAGCGGATATTGCCATTTGTACGGAAAAAGTTGATGAAGATGCCAACCTAGTGGTTAAGAATTGCTACGAATGGGGCCATGCCGCCATCATGCCTAAAGGCCATCCTTTATGCGAAGGGGAAATCACCTTGGCGCGTTTAGCCAGCTACCCTATCCTGACTTATAACTTGGGTTTCACGGGCCGTTCGAATATTGAGAACGCTTTCAATAATGTCGGCTTATCTATCGATATCACCTTGGCAGCAACTGATACCGATGTGATTAAAACCTATGTGCGTTGGGGTATGGGCGTGGGCTTGATTGCCAGTATGGCTTTTGAACCGCTGGCGGAAACCGATTTGGTGATAAGGGACTTGTCGCACCTGATCAGCCGTTCGGTCACTAAAGTGGCTTATCTGAAGAACCATTATCTGCCGCAATACAGCCAGCATTTTATTGATGGGTTGCTGCTGGCAGCACAAGAGATGCAGGCTTAGGCAGGTAAAGGGTGGCTTTCATAAGGATTGGCGTAACCATCCAAATAAAAAGTTACCTAACAATTTGCCAAGCCCGAAAAAACGACTATAATAAGGTTACTTTTTAATTATCGGCTACATGATGTCCAAGAAAAAAGAGAAACGAGGCCGGAAGGCTTTGCCGCCGGAAGCCAAAAAACCGCCTCAACCGACGGTAAAAATTAATGAAGCGCTCTACCCTTTTGTCAAATTGCTTAAGCAGGAATTTAAGGCAAAACGGGTGGATGCCGAAAAATTGGCAGCCTTATCCGCCCTGTTGATGAATGAAATTAATGGGCCGACAACTAAAAAGCCGACTGATGATTGTGCAGATGATAATACCGAACCAAAGGGGGAAACCTTAAGCCACCCCTGATTGCGTGGTCATCATCTGCATTTTAAAACGTAAAATTGGGAGATGATGGCAATGAAATGGATCAATAAAAAACTGGGCATGACCGAAGAAGCCCTTTATGGCATATTCGGCCTGATTGTGGTGGCTATTACGTTCTTTACTGTTTTTTGGGGGAACTTTCATCTATAACGCGGTCAGTGTGCGGCCTCTGCTGACGCGTCAATTAAAACGGGTACTGGATAACAATTCAGTAAAGGGGGAAACGAGCCTTGCCGCGATTAACATGCTGTCCCGGGCAAAAGGCTCAGCTCTCCCCCCGACACACTGACAGATGAGCTGTCACAACAAGCTTTATTTATCGTAATAGAGGGGTTTACGGTTATTTTGAGTGCTTGGCAATGGCACATCCTGTGCCGCAAGCAAGGCATCGGGGGTGGTGAACCGATAGCCTTTGTGCAGACAATAATCTAGCCATTTTTGCAAAAAATAATTCAGACGCCATTTATACACCATTATGTCGTGGCTGCGACCAGCATCTTTATACACCGCCGACACTTCGGCGCGGTCTTGGTCACTTAACACCTCAGCCAATTGCACGTCCAAATAAACCCTTACCCTTAGGCCAGGCTGCTGCATGTCTTCTGTCTGTTGCCGGAAACACTGGCTTAATTCAATTGTCAGTGTGTAAACGCTGCGTTCAAGCACGGCAACATGCAACCCACTTTGATGCGTCCCCCTATTGGCTGCCGAGACCTTAAACGACGGTAATGCCGGAATTAGCGTCAGCAGTTTTTGGTAATTGGAGGCGCAAATCTGTTCAAGGCATAGCGAGGTGTTGACTGGGGTTAGCTGGCTCATGGCATCGGCTAATCTTCGTGGTAACAGGCATAGGCGCTGGCTGTTTCCCATAAGGTCACCGCCGCCACGTTAAAGTGGGCTTGTTTGAGGTGCCGGTAAATCATTTTGCTCAGCACTTCGGCGGTAGGATGCTCATCCAAGGCCATAAACCGCTCATTATTGGCGATTAGCATGGGGATGATCGGATCGTCTTTATGCAATAAGAAATTATGGTCGAGTTGTTGGTCGATATAGGCTTCCACGCACTCCCGAATATCAGCAAAATCACACACCATGCCATTGCCATTAAGCTCCGCCTGTTGGATGGCAATGCAGGCTTTAACGCTATGACCGTGTAAATGGCGACATTTTCCAGCATGGTTCATCAGGCGATGACCATAACAAAAATAGACTTCTTTGGTGATGGTGTACATGTTAGGGGATGCTATCAGCTTTGGCTAAGCTTACATTATCGGCAAAGTAGGCAGTGTACTATAAAAATGCCGGTTGCGGAGACCGATGTTATGGCTCAACCTGCCAATAGTAAATTTTAGGGAATTTGACCGCCAGTATATTGGCAAACAGGCTCAAGAGCGGGACAAAGGGAGATAAGGGCAGTTCCTGGCGGCTGGTGTGTCCAGCCGCCTAACACGCCCATAACGATCAGCAAGATCGGGGCATTAACCGGGTTCTTTGATGCTGGCTTCGGTCAAGTTGACATCGTTGCCAAGCGGGGTTATTTTGACTGGAGCAGTGCCTTGGATACCCAATTCTTTGGCGGCCGAATATGACAAATCCAATGCCCGATGATTGGATACCGGGCCACGGTCATTGATCCGCACGATAACGCTGCGGTTATTTCTCAGGTTGGTGACTTGCGCATAAGAAGACAGCGGCAAAGTACGGCTGGCGGCGGTCATGGCATACATATCATAACGCTCGCCATTAGCGGTGCGTTTGCCATGGAACTTGGCGCCATACCATGAAACAATTAAAGGTTTGTCACTGTTGTCCACATAATGATAACGGCTTTTGTGATGATGCCTAACATGGTGATGCTTTGAATGATGGTGCTTCGAGTGATGATGTTTGCTGCCGTGACGCTTGGATGTATCGGCGCTTGCTGTTGGAGCGGTGACATAACTGCCTATTGCAACGATGACGGATGCCAGTATCAGTTTGTTCATAATTTAGTTACCTATTCTGTTTAAATCAATTGGCTATAAAATTATCTATAGCCATGCAGCCGATAGCCTTTTTTGCCGGAGCAGGCATCGGTTTTACACTTTCCTGATTGTTCCCAAACAAGACGTTTTGCTCAGGGGTACGTAAAGGTTATGAGTTGCATTTTTTTAACTTCAGGGTCATTGTGCTGGGCGAATCTTAAATCAACCTTAAATAGCTTTTTTGTAACAGCAAGAAAAATAACAAAATCTTGTTTCTTTGCCGATAAGTTTGTAACAAAACCTTAAAAATCTCTTGGCAATCGGACGCTTGGCAGTAGGGGGCTAGGCTAATCGGCGATATAATCTACGTCCGTAAAAACATGAAAAATTATGACCATGAACCAGCAATGGCAAGCCTTTTTGGCTGCGCAACAGGCACTATTTAACGAAAACCCAGACGAAGGGGCGGCAGCCACCCTAACTGCGCCGTCCGTTTGTGCCATCCGGCATTTAGCGGTGCTCAGCATCGCCGGTAAGGATGCCGACACTTTCTTGCAAGGCCAGATAACTTGCAATATCCACGACACCCGCGCCGACCAAAGCCGTTTGGGTGCTATCTGCACACCGAAGGGAAGAGCCATTGCCGTGTTTGTCTTAGTGCGCCAAAACGAACAATTTTTACTGGTGATGCCCGCCACGCAATTGGCGGCAGTCAAAAATCACCTGCAAAAATATGTGTTGCGGGCTACGGTCAGTTTGACCGACTGCACGGATAGCTTATGTTTGCTAGGCCAATGGCCTGATACCACGGCATCCAGCCCATTATTGCTGACCACGCCTATTGACAATGGTGTAAGCATTGCTTTTGCAAAACGGACATTAGTGATTGCCCCACTTGAGCAGGCCATGGCTTTATGGCTGACACTGTCCGCGCAGGGCTTTAAGGCCGTACACCCCGAGTGGTGGCGCAATGCTGACATAAAAGCAGGCATGCCTTGGCTATGCCCTACGACTGCTGAGCAATATATTCCGCAGATGCTCAACCTTGACCGGATGGGCGGCATTAGCTATAACAAAGGCTGTTACACTGGGCAGGAGATTATTGCCCGCACCCATTTTTTGGGCCAAGCCAAACGGGCTCTGTTCGTGGGCAACTGTGCCGCCTTGCAGGCACCTGCAGCCCAGAGTGACATTTTTAATGCCGCCACACAGGAGAGCATAGGCCATGTGTTGGCCGCGCAATGCCTGCATGGCTCTTGCCAGTTAATGATGGTGTTGCAACAACCCGAATCCGGTGTTTTCCAGGTGGCCTTACCCGATGCCACCCCCATTACCTTCACTGCCATAAATTATGATTGATACCCAAGCTGTCCTCCGCTTCCGCCGCTTAGGCACACTGACTATTTGCGCGGTTTATATTGTCATTTTAGCAGGCGGCATTGTCCGCGCTTCCGGTGCGGGCATGGGCTGCCCGGATTGGCCCACTTGTTTCGGACAATGGGTACCGCCCACCGATGAAGCGCAATTACCGCCCAATTACCATGAGATTTATGCACTGCGTGGCTATCAAAACACCCAGTTCAACCCGATAAAGACATGGACGGAATACACCAACCGGCTAGTTGGTGTGACTATTGGTTTTTTGATTTTTTTGACAGCGTGGTCGTCACGCATTTTTTTAAAAGATGACAAGCCAATTTTTTATCTGGCCTTGACGAGCTTTTTTTTGGTGGGTTTTCAGGGCTGGCTAGGCTCAACCGTAGTCGCCAGCAACCTGAAACCGTTAATGATCACCACCCACATGCTGGTGGCTTTATTGATTGTCGCTCTGCTGATTTACACCATTGCCCGATCCCAATGTGCCGCTTTACGGCAACTGGAGGCCAGCCAATTGCCCAAAAGATTCAAGACGGTGTTGACGGTGGCAATGGCCATGACTTTGCTGCAAGTGGCGATGGGCACGCAAGTGCGTGAGGCGGTGGACACCCTGGCCAATGGGCAAGCGGCCTTGGAGCGGCAATACTGGCGCGAAAGTTTTCCGGTGATCTTTTATGTCCACCGGTCATTTTCTTCGTTAATTCTGTTCACCCATGTATGGCTGGTGTGGCAACTGTATCAGTTCGTACCCAAAGACAGCTTATTGTTCCGCACCGGTCTGGCTTTGGCGGGTCTGGTGGTCAGCGCCATTCTGGCGGGTGTGAGTTTGGATAGGCTAGGAATGCCGCCCATAGCCCAGCCTATTCACTTATTAATGGCCAACCTCATTTTTGGCGTGCAGTTCTTTTTGTTTATTTGTGTCAATTATGCCTTGCAGCAATGGCCAGACAAAGGTCAGAACGGCAACTAACAACAAAAGCCAAACTGCCATCAATTATTTAAAGCACTTGTCTTGGGGCTTAAAGTTACGACGCTGACCCCCAGCTCACTATCTTGATCTGGAAGGTTGACATCTTGAACCGAAAGCCCAACTTCCAGATCAGCCAGCTGAGAACTGGCTATCCATTGAAGGGCATCTTTTTGTGAAACATAAATGAGCGATTTGACACCCTGTTGATGACAGAATTCGATGGCCCTAACAAAATCTTGTTCATTTTTAGGCGCAATCATTATTTTACTATAGGTTAATGCGGCTAATATATTTGATACATTCTCAACCAGAACATATTTTTCTGGGAGATTTAATATAGCTGCTTCGGCAGGATAATAGCGATGCGCATAATTTCGTTGCAAGGTATGGACACCAAATATGCTGTTGTATTCAAAACTAACAAAAAGTGTCGGTAACAAAATATAAACGACCATGTGTTTCCACTTGTGGCTGGTTATATAAATGGCCTCAACTATCAGTCCCAATGCCATTACCGTCCAAGGCAACAGCACCAGAAGGTATCGTGAACCCCATTGAGTACCGCCTGTATTAGGTACAATGAATGCTATACAGGGTATTGTCACCACAATTGCCAGCAAACAAACCAATAACTCTTTTTTGTAAGGCCAATGAGTGCGTAGTGCTATTGGAGCTATTACTAATATAAAAAAATTAAATAAACAAATTTTAAAGGTATCCATTATAAATACAATGGTTCGATATAACATTTCTCTTATTAATAATAACGAACTAACACCTTGATTTGTAATCTGATCCGAATGCAGACCAAGTATCGAACCATAAACCCGCAAATTAATAATAAAGAAAACCGCCACCAAACAGAAAAAACCCAACGAATATAAAGCAATTTCTTTAATTTTACTGTTCTTGAAAACAGCAAGGCTAATGATAATACTGACCAACGTCATCACCAGCACTTCCGGACGGAAAAATACCCCTATGCCCGTGACAGCACCGAAAGCCATGTAGCGGTGCAAGGCATCAGTCGGAGCGTTCTTAAACAGCAAACACAGCGACATTGACGCACAAAAAACTGCAGGGGCATGTTCCCAAAACATGACACCATATAGCGTCAACGGGCAACAGAAAATGATGGCCAACAGCATCACGCTAATGGTTATGGCATTTAAGCGTAACTGACGTGAACAATATATTAGCCATAACCAGAGTAGCGGCAGGCTCAGAGCCGGAGGGACATAAAGGCCACGCCAATCAAGCAATGCGAAAAATGGCGCAGTCAGTAATGAAAAATAAACAGGAAACGACATGATGTGTTTGCCTGAAAAATCATAGACAAAAGGGACATCAAACGGATAAAAGCCCTGATTCCAGAACACAGCAGCCTCTGCGGCAAACGGAAGGCTCAGCGTCATTGACAAATTTCCGGTTGAAAATTGCTTCACCATAAGATATTTAATGCCACCATCGCCACTAAAAAAAGTGGCCCCATTTAAAAAGCTAAGCAGATAAATAACAAATCCTACGCCAAGCAGAAAAATCACTAGAGGTTTAGCTGAGAATGGAATGTTCATGGAAAGTTTTATAATTTGGTTTCGTTTTTATTCAACTGGAAAATCGGCTATGCTTGTATAGGCTGGAAAATATAGCACCTTGACAAAAACAAGGCTGGCGCGGCTATTTTTCGGCTACGGCCCAATAGCGGCCTGCCCCCATTATACACAACCCAATCAAACATAAGGCTCACGGAAACGACTGAGGCTCAGAAGGACATTGGCAATGCCAATCTGATTTGTTTGGCTAGCCATTGATGTTTGCCGGAAAGCAATCCACAACTTAAGGCAACTCTGCCATAAACCTGCAGCATAACCACCGTATCAAACTTATCAATAGTTGACGGTTTGCTTTGTGCGGATTGCATTATTAGAATGATTACAATAGACTGCTAGTTTTACGACGCTGGCATCATTGCCGGATGCCTTCCTTTACATCTCTTCCTGTTAGACTCAAAACCAAACGATGGCAAAATTAAACAAATTCAATTCCGCCCACAGCGGATTGGGCGGTTTTCTGAACAGCATACAAACACTTTTTGTGGGGGTATTGCGGGTTTGGTCAATACCTATTGTGCTCATGCTCAGCATTGCATCCGGCTTCACCACTTACTACGGCCTGTCTTTTTTCATCACCCCGTGGATTGCCTTGGTCATCACCATTGCCATACAATCCATCATCGTCATCTGCTCGCTGGAAATAGCGGGTATGCATTGGCAAGCCAACCGTTTCCGCTATTTGAGCGTAGTGGTTTCTTTGCTGGTGGCCATTTCCGCATCGATCACTTTCTCTTATTTTAAATTTTATGAGGTTTCAGAAAGCGATACCTTGCAGATTAACCGGATCAACGAAATCCGCACCAGCGTCAATGACTATTTGGGACAGATACTTGCTGTAAAAAGCACCCTGCTCAAGACACAAAACGCTGAATTGAATAAAGCCAGGATTGACATGGGCCAAGCTTATTTTGGCACTCATGCCGAAGTACCCCCAGCCCTAAAGAACATCGTCGGCGAAGGCCCGTTTTGGAAGCATTACAACCAACGCTACCAAGATAAAAAAGAACAGTTCGCACGGGTGGAAAATGAATTCAAAAATTTGGATGCCAGTATCCAAGCGTTGCAAAGCAACCTGAACCAATTGGAGCTTGACCCCGAAGACCAGTACCGCAAAATTGTCGACAATTTGCAGACAGTGCAGATGCAATTCAACCATGTGGCGACCAATGCCGGCATCAATGTTCCCCAACCGTTAGTCTTGATGACCTATGCCCAGTTTTCACAAGGCGTGACCCCATCATTTGCAATGTGGCAAAATTTCTCTTTGTTCGCTTTTTTGTGCGCGGCCATGGTCGATTTTTTCACTTTTTTACTGTCTTACCGCCTGGAATCCACGGCACCAGGGCCATTGAACGAGGAAGAACAAGAGTTGGCCTTTGAGTGCTTGCGGCAATTTTCTGACTATAAGATCAACCAAAATGACGAACTGGAAATTATTATCGAGAAGACCGACCTGGAACGGGCCCGCCGCTATTCTGACTGGTCACGCATGTTTGCCGTTGGTTTTTTACTGAGCCGTGGCTTCCTGAGAAAAATTGACAAACGCACGGTAGCCTTCGCACCCAACCTTTATCCATTAATAGCGCAAAAAATGAATGCCAAAATCCGCGCCTTTAAAAATGCATCAACCGCTCGGAATGAACTTAAATAAGGGCTTAACTATGGACAACGCAACCTACACAATAGAAAACTGGCTAAGTGTGTTTGACGGTGCGCAGGATAAGGGCCTAGAAGTATGGGATCCTGGCTTTGATGGCGACCGCTGCCTAGTGGTTGCCAAATTTGGGCCTTTTGCCCGGAAATTTGCCCGTCCGCCCGCATTTGTGGCCACTTTTTGGCACCGCATTTACCCTTTACCCATAGAAAATTGGCAAATCAGTTTTGATACACCTCTTTATGGCGGTTTTTGTACACTGACCACTCATCTGCATATCCTGTTCCAACCAACCATTGAGTTTGCCAAACGCACCCTAGAAGCCGCCCCAAACTTTAACAATCATATCAAAAACAATTACTACGGCTTACTGATGGACATTATCACTGCCGAGTTGTGTAAACTGGATAATGACCACACTTGGTTGGACAATGGCTTGCATCCTGTTGAGCGGCAAATTGCCACGGCAATTAATGAAATCATGATAATACGGGGCATCCAATGCCGCGCCCGCTGCTTGATAAGCCCAGTGTTTGATTTACCGGATGATCCGTTGGCAAGTGACGATGGGTTTACCCATTCGGACGTGTATAAGCATGTGAGCCACAAGCGCTTTGCATTCCGCCAGCAAAAGGAGCAGGAACTGCTTAAGCAACAAGTGCTGCTTGAACAATTGCGGGTTGAACACCAGCAAGCGATGCTGGAAATCATCAACGAGGAAGATGAACTGGAACGCAAAAAACAAGCCTTGGAAGCCGAAGCGGCCATGCGGCAACTGGAAGAAAAAAGGATTCAACGGCTGGAGCGCAATGCCATGCAATTGAGCCTCCATGAAGACCAAGTGAACCATAAGCTACAGCAGAAAACTTATGAATTCACCAAAGAAGCGCAACTACTGAAAAAACAGCAAAACTTGGAACATCGGGTGCAATTGGAAATACAAGCCGAACAAGTGGCGCATGATCTGTTGATGAAAAAAAAGCAGCGTGAAAATGAGCTGATCTGTTTTGAACAAAACCGCCTGCAATTGCTGCAAGCCAAAGACCATGAAGAGCAGATCAGGCAAATTGAAATACAAACCCGCTTAAAAAAACAAGAAATTGTGCAAACTGAACAATTTAAATTAGCCGAGCGGCTGGAAGCCAAAAAACTTAACCACGAGGCACGGCTTAACGAGATGCAAATACAAGCCGAGTTGAAAATATTGGAGATGCGTGCTGAAGCAACGAAAAATAAAGACAGCTTCTTACGGAAAGAAATTGAATGGTTGGTGTTGGATAAACGGCGTGCGGAATTGACCCGGGCGATCAGAGCCGCCAACCAAGATGCCGTGATACCCGATGAGGCTGATCCTAAACCACCCCTTTAACCGGCATCCCAAAGCCAGCCAACCGGTTTGGCCCTCCCCTTCTTTGCAATTTTTCGGACAAATTATGAGATTTTCTTGCCTTACCGCCCTATCCCCTATCGACGGCCGCTATGCCGATAAAGTTACGGCACTGCGTCCGGTGTTCAGCGAATATGGCCTGATCCGTTACCGTGTGGAGGTTGAAGTACGCTGGCTGCAAGCCTTGGCGGCGCATCCCGCCATTGCCGAAGTTGCCCCGTTCAGCGACAGCGCCTGTGCATTGCTTGATAATATCATCAGCCAATTTTCCGAAGCGGATGCCTTGCGCGTTAAGGCTATTGAAAAAACCACCAATCACGATGTCAAAGCGGTTGAATATCTGCTGAAAGAAAAAATCCAGGGTTGTCAGGAACTGGAACAGGTCAGCGAATTTATCCATTTTGCCTGCACCTCCGAGGACATCAATAATCTGTCTTACGCCCTGATGTTGAAGGCAGGGCGTAGCATTATCAGCGAGCAAATGCAGGACTGTATTACCGCCATTACCCGCTTGGCGCATGATAACGCCGCACAGCCGATGCTTTCGCGCACCCATGGACAATCAGCAACCCCCACTACGGTAGGCAAGGAATTCGCCAATGTTGCGGCACGCTTGCAACGCCAACTGGAGCAATTGCAAGCCATCGGTTTGCAGGGAAAAATAAACGGCGCAGTCGGCAATTACAACGCCCACGCGGTGGCTTACCCTGATGTTGATTGGCCGGTATTTGCACAAAATTTTGTTGAATCTTTGGGCTTACAGTTTAATGCCTATACCATACAGATTGAACCACACGATTATATTGCCGAGTTTTTCCATGCCTTGGCCCGGTTCAATACCATCTTGCTGGATTTTGACCGTGATGTCTGGGGTTATATTTCCCTAGGCTATTTCAAACAAAAAACCATTGCCGGGGAAGTCGGCTCGTCCACCATGCCCCACAAAGTCAACCCAATTGATTTTGAAAATTCTGAAGGCAATTTAGGTGTCGCCAACGCGCTGTTTACATTTTTAGCGGAGAAATTGCCTGTCTCACGTTGGCAACGCGACTTGACCGATTCCACCGTGTTACGCAACATTGGCGTGGGCATTGCCCATACCAGTATCGCCATCCAGGCGACCTTAAAAGGCCTATCCAAACTGCAATTGAATATAGAGGCTATAGAAGCGGACTTAAACGCCAACTGGGAAGTCCTGGCAGAACCTATCCAAACAGTGATGCGCCGTTATGGCATTGAAAAACCGTATGAAAAGCTAAAAGAGCTGACCCGAGGCCAGCGCATAACACATGAACAAATGCAGATGTTCATCAATACCTTGGATATTCCCGATAATGCCAAAGCGGCATTGTTGGCACTGACACCACGCCAATACACAGGTTATGCCGAACAGCTGGCAAAACAGCTTTGAATTAACGTGAACCTACCCTATAAATGCCAGACTGTTGCATCAACGCGTAAAATAACCTAAAAATTATTATGCTAACTATCCTCGCAAAAATACCTAACCATTTTGTCATGGGAGTTTATAAACCTGGCGCCCACTACAAAAAACCAATCACGCTGGCTTTGATTGTTTTTTTGCCTTTGTTACTGATGTTGCTACAGGGGCTTGAACTCTCCAGTGGAGTATTCAGCTACACGCTTGATGACCCCTATATCCATCTGGCATTGGCAAAAAATATCTGGTTGGGCAATTACGGCATCAACCTGTCCGAACCATCAGCCCCCTCCTCCAGCATTTTATGGCCCCTTTTATTGGCACCGTTCTCCTACTTTAGCCGTTATTTTGAATTTATACCCTTAGTGATCAATACCTGCTGTTTGGCTTTATTGGCCGGGGTGATTGACAGGATTTTCGCCGACCTCAAGCTGGCTGTCCGTTTAACGGTAACAGCAATGATCTTGCTGTCATTAAATGCCTACGGGCTAGTGTTCACTGGTATGGAACACAGTTTGCAACTGTTGCTGGTGGCACTTATCCTGCTGCCGGTATTGGACCATAACAGAGGGTATAACGACCATTATAAAACGCCTGGCTACGCCTTATTGGCACTGGTTTTACTGCCTTTGGTGCGTTACGAAGGGTTGGCCATCTCGCTGCCCATGATCGCTTATATCTTCACAAAGGGTGAATGGCAAAAAGCCCTGTTGGCTTTTAGCATCATTGCCCTATCAATGATTAGCTTCTCGCTATTTTTGAATAATCACGGCTTGGGTTTTTTGCCCGCGTCGGTTTTGGCAAAGTCTTCACATGGCGGCATGGATTCAACTATAAACAACCTGAAGCGCAACATTTTGCAATATGGTTTTTTGTTTCTGCCATTAGCTATTGTTGCCTCCACACTTTGGCACAAAGACCGCGCACTTGGCCTAGTTATCTTAATTTCAGCCATACTGCATTTTTTGTTTGGCAAATATGGCTGGTTTGAACGTTATGCCAATTATTATTTGTTGTTTGCCGTGCTCATCTGCCTAAGATCAAGCGTTAATATGAAAGTGCCTGTGTTACCGGTGATATTATGCTTGCCCTTGGTGTTTTTCTCCTGTGTGCAAGCCACTACAAAAACGCCCTTGGCTACGTCAAACATTGTTCACCAGCAAGCACAAATGGCCCAAATTGCCACAATGCTGGGTGAACCGATAGCTGTTAATGATTTGGGATTAGTTGCTTTAAGGTCTGGACAATATGTGCTGGACTTATGGGGACTTGGCTCTATTGAAGCATTGCATTACAGGCAATCCCAAACCAATGCTGATTGGATAAGTGATCTCATGGACAAAAAACACGTTAAATATGCTTATGTTTATGATGATTGGTTCATCTACAAACCTAAAAACTGGGTCAAAGTTGGGGAACTCAAATTATTACAACAGCGCATCACCCCCGCTCGTGATACTGTAACCCTGTATGCCACAGACCCATCCAGCATTGCCAAACTGTCCGCCACCTTAAGGGAGTTCCTGCAACAACAAAACAACCCGCCATTTGCGCTGAACATTATGCAATGATTGTTTTACCCTGCTCACCATCCACTGTCGAAAATGAAGGCACTATGAACACGTTAACCTGCAAAACCACATTGTTCCACACTCCGCAAATCGGTAAACTACCTTTAATGCTGCTAGCCTGTTGCGTTGCCATAGGGCTTTTTACCGTCCATCAAGCCAATGCCGACGACGACGGTGGCCGTGGCGGATGGTATCAGCAGCGGGGGGAATGGCAAGGGCAGAGGGGCGGCGATGAGGGTTGGCGCAACAACTACGAAGGCGGAAGAGATGATGGCTGGCGGCGCAATTATGAGGAAAGAAGATGGGATGATGACGATCGGCGGGGTTACTACGGCTACCAATATGCACCGCCTGCTTACCAACCACCGGTCATATATGCCCCACAACCGATGTACCGGCCCCCCGTACAGTACTATCCACAACCCGCCTATCCACCAGCCGTAAATTATTATTATCCCCAATAGCTGCGTGTTGCTATCTAGGGCAATTGGCAAGATTAGCCGCCATCCTTGCTAATAATGGCAGCGGAATAACTCAGAAACTCATCCAAATGCCGGGTGATGATATTGATCGTAATCGGCAGTTGCAGGGGTTGGTAATCGTGTACTGCAATATTCCTAAAGCCCACCATGCGTTTAAGCGCTTCCGCCAATCCAGCATCAATCCAGCCGGCTTGTGCAAGCAAGGCAAACACATCGCGGGCACTTTGCGGCACGCCTAATTGATCTCGACGGATCAAATGCTGCCCCATATCCAAGGCCGCTTCGCAAGCCCGTTGGATGTTCAGGATAGCGGCATCCTGACGGGTAAAGTTGCTGCTGAAGCTTTGCGGGTCGGCTTGATATTCTTCACGGGCACGGGACACGCAACGCTCGATGGTTGCCGCTTTATTAATCAACACATCATCGGCCATAAATACTGCCCCGGGTTTGAATGTCGTTAAGCAACGGTGCGCGGGCGCTATCCAATGCGGTCTTTTCACTCAACACATAACACTCGAACAAACCCGCCTGCGGTTGTTGCCCCCACAAACGGCGACCGGTCTGCAGAATCTGAAATTGCATCACCGTAGAAGCGGCACGCATGTCCAACAAATCCACCGTACAAGCAGCAATATCTGCCAGTTTGCCGGATAACTCCCACAAGCCCAGCGGTTCTGCATAACCCGCCACCAACACCGCCATATCCAGATCGCTATCGGCATGGGCACAGGCATTGATGCGGCTACCGAAAGCATAGACAGCCAAGGCGTTGGGATACTCAGCACGGATGGCATTCACCAGCCGGCCGCTATTAGCAAGGGTAGTTGCCAATTCGGCTTTATCATAGGGTTGGCTAGGCATTTAAATTTGCATCAAACTCGGTGGCTTTTTGTTAGGCTTGTGCGATCAGAAAAACTTCACTGCTTTTGGCGAACCGATTTTCTAAACTCACTGAACCAGCATAGCCCGCCAATTTGGGCAAATTGATCAAAACCACCACACACTGTTACTGGAGTGGTGGTTTTATAACACCACATAAGAACCAAGACAAGGCAATAATAAACAAGTAATTGATTTTATTGTTATTAAAAATAATTAATCCATAAATAAATTTGGCATACAACCTGCTTAGTTATAAATATAACTGTGTGGTTATATTTCTCCTTGTAAGTAGAGTCTGCTTTAGTCTAAGCAATGGCGCATTAATCCGACTCCGGTTAGTGCGCTTTTTTTTTGCTTGGCTGGTATGCCCCTGCCCGTTAAGCCTTTTCACCTTATGCTTAACAGCCCCGCCTAATGCAATCGTGCCGACTACGGCAAAGCCGGTGTCAATGTGAAAGACGCAGGCGCACCAACGACAGATGTTGTACCGTTTAAATTCTGCAACATGACAATTTGATAGTCTTGGCTGGGCGGCAGCTCTGCCGCGAAGGCCATGGTTTCGGCACAAATCTGGTCGCCCGGTGTTTTCAGCCAAAAACCGCCGTGGGCATCGGCCTTGATTTTGCTCATCCGATTGCTAGGGGTGCCGGCCGGAAAAATGCCTATCCAAGTGTTTGCCGGTTTGGCATTGGCAGGCCGGCAATAGTGGATTATCAGATTGGCCCCTTCGCGGACTTCAGCCTTACTATTTTGGGCCACGCCAACAATTTCAACGCCCGGATTGTCCCTAGTCACAGCTGCTTTTGCCAGTATACTGAACACCGTGGCGGCCTGATGGGGAGGCTCATCGCCGTAGCGTAACCATGCGCCATAATAGCCCGGCGGCAAACCTTGGGTCTGGAGGGTGACGCTATTGCTATTAGGGTCGATGGGGGAAGGCGTAGTGTCAGCATTGGGCAGCACACCCAATGGTGCCAAGTTGACCAGCATCGACGCATCGGTTACGCCGCCAGAAGCCACTAAGGTGAGCGGTTGGTTTTGGGCAATGGCTGCGGCGGTGCTAACCTGCCCAAAGGTGTCCGCAAGCCTGCCGCGAACAGTGGCTTTTTCTGGTTGCAATACCGTGGTCTGCACAGTGGCTGGGTTTTGCTTAAAAACATCATTCAACGATTCGGCATACTGGTCAAAACGCCCCAAGCCGTCCAAGCCAAAGGCATGTTCAATGGTACGCAACACGCTGTAACCGTCATAATGTTGATTGATGACCGCACCCGCATTCAGTAAGTCGGCTGAAGCGACCAACAGTGTCGGCACATGGTTATCAGGCCAGCCCCATCCTAGGCTTTCATCCCAGGTAATAATCAATAAGGAACGGGAATGCTGCCAAGCGGGTGACGCCAGTAACGGCTTGATGGTTGAGCTTAAGAATTCATCTTGTTTGGCAATCGAATAACCGACATCTTTATTGCCCCACCAAGCCATTTCACCATCCCACCAGCCATCAGCGGCCAGCCAAGCAAAATTAGGCAAGTTATTGGCGGTAATGGCCGCTGCAAAATCAGTCAGGTCACGGGTAGTGTTGACACAGCGGGTCGGGTTGCTGACCACGTTGCGGAAATTCATGAACGGTTGATCATCCGGTGCGTAATAACCTTGTCCATTGGCATCCGCCACCTTATTGCAAGGGGTTTTCATATTTTGCACATAGGCTTGCCAGCTTTTGCCATGTGCTTCCAGCAAATCACCCAAGTGGCTGACTGGCAGATTGTAATCAGGGTAGTACACAGAACCGTAGCGGTAAGTGTCGCCCGCCACCATAGCCACATAGTTTTGGTCGCTGGGGTGGTAATTGCCCCACATATTGGTCAACAGCACACCTTGTCCTGCCAATGAAGCCAGAAATGGCATTTGCGGGTTGACTGAAACCGAACCGGCAGTTGTGCTGACCACATCGGCATAGTTGGTGTTTTCCATCATTACTACATAAACATGATCCAATGCGGGAATATTAGCTTGGGTACGCAGCGCAGCGGTTGGGCTGAGATTGGGCAGGTCGCCGCTCAGGGTCAGGCTGAGGTTATCGGCGTAGGCGTTGTGGTAAGAGCTAAGACCGCCCAAAAACTGTACCGTGACAACAATCTGGCGGGTGTTGGCTGGCACCATGCCAGTTTGTTGGCGTGCCACCAGCCCTGTCAAATTTGCCCGTGCATTAGCGTCGGCATCACTGATAACGACGGGATTGCCGGTGGCGTGATGCGTTGCATCCAAGAACACAGCGGTCAACACCGCCCGTTCTGCGCGGTTTCGCCAACCGCCCAGCCATGCCGAAAGCTTGAACTGTGTGCCGCCAGCATCAATCGCAGCACTGACTGCGCTGACATCGACCGTTTGCTCTATGGCGGTGTTGGCGCCGGGAGCGGCAAACAGTGCGCTATTGGCAACTGCTGTTGCTGGCAGGCTGGGTGTTTCCTGTGCCCAATTGAAAGCGGAGTAGCACAACACACTGGCTGCACCGTCCAGCACACGCCAGCCCGGCACTGGAGTCTGCGCTGTCCAGTCTTTAGTGCAGCGATGCAGCTCAGCATCCCCGTTAAGCAAGAGATTACCCGTTTCAAGGGCATGGGACGAGATCGGCCACATGAGGGCGATCACACGCAAAACAAAACCGACCTGCTGTAAACTGCCCTTTAACATTGCAACGCCATCCCGCCTGTCAATAGTAGTGGATTATGGCAGCAGTATATTCTGCTAAAATTTCTTTTTTATTACAGGGTATTCGGCATGTGGTGTTGTAGATTGGCTGGTGGTTGGGTTAAACGGGGAGAAAACCCCGTTCTGTCCTTGGCAGCTGGATTCCAGTAATTCATGCCAGAATGACCGATTAAACATCACTGGGTGCGAA
>CAJAWH010000110.1 GCA_903945605.1 uncultured Methylococcaceae bacterium
GATTTACCTTCAACTAAATTTTCTTTCAGAATCGACAGCTTATCTTCTAACGACCATGACTTGTTTTTCTTTGACATAATTACTCCGACTTCTCTTAAGTTTATAAGAGAGCCAAGTCCAAGTCACGCTGAACCAATACACATAACTTGAAACAAGCCAGCGCATCGGCAATATCTTGCCCCATTATCCAGACAAATTTTGTCCGGTTTTCGGAGGCCACTATAAGTTCAAACAACAACCCTTTCTTTATGGTGCATTAAGGCTTGCATAGCCGTTGGATAGGAAAGTGGCAACTAAAACAACTGCCTTTTCGCGGGGTGCTGGCTATTTCCAGCCTGGCATCATGACGCATTAGCACATGCTTGACAATAGCCAGCCCTAGCCCGGTGCCAGGCACTTTTTTGCGGTGTTTCCCTTCCACTCGATAAAAACGCTCGGTGACCCTAGGGATATCAATGGGCGATATGCCTTCGCCAAAGTCTTCAACAGCCAGCACGATAGTGGCGGCGGATTGGTACCAGCGCACTTTGACCGGTGCATCGTCGGGGGAATACTTTAAAGCATTGCCGAGCAAATTGGTGAAGGCACTGCGTAATTCTTGTTCTTCACCATAAATGTGGGCGCCGGATTCCAGTGTCAATTCAATACGCCTACCGGCATTTCCCAATGCGTCGCCTTCTTTGCAAATTTGGCTGAGCAAGGCAGGCACATTGACACAGGCCGATTTTTTTTGTTTGGTTTCCAAGCGGGTCAGCAACAATAAGTCATCAACCAAATGTTGCATACGTTCGGTTTGTCCTTGCATTTCCTTAAATGATGAGGTGAATAAGGGCGAACTGCCGTCATCCAAATCTTGCACAGTTTCCAAGTAGCCTTTCAGCACCGTGAGCGGGGTCCTTAGTTCGTGGGAAACGTTGGCAACAAAATCTTTACGCATGGTTTCCATTTTTTTCAGCTGCGTGACATCTTGAGCCAACAATAGCCGTAAGCCGGAACCATAAGCGACGATACGCACCGCCAAAATCAGACGATGGTTGACTGGCGAGGGCAAAATGACCGGGTCGGTATAGTTACCATAATTAAGGTAACTGATAAATTCAGGTGAGCGGATCAGGTAAGGTATGCGCTGGCCTTTGTCGGACAGTTGCAGCCCCAACACGTCGCGGGCGGTTTTGTTGCTCCATTCGATCTGGTCGTTGGCGTTAAGCACGACAGCTGCATCGGGCAGGGCTTCGGTGGATTGGCGGAATTGTTTGATCATCCGCCTAAGTTTCTTTTTGCGGCGTTTGTCGGTTTTTTTTAACAGGTAAATGTGGTAATAAATTTCTTCCCAAATACCAGTGGCTTTCGGGTAGTCACCTTTGCCACCGTGGCCTATCCATTTTTCAAAGCGATGGATTTCACGGGCTTGTCGGAAATAGAGAAAAGCCAGCAAAATACAAATAGATAATAATAGATGGCCGGTCAGGATGCCGAATAACGATGCCAGCAGTAGCTGCATTAAAAAAACATAAACTTCTTTCTTCCGTGCCGCCATTACCGTGTTGTCCGGCCTATTCCATCAAAGAAAAACGGTATCCGAAACCGCGCACGGTTTGCACCCAGTCTTCACGGCCATATTCACCCAAAATTTTTCTTAAGCGACGGATATGGACATCAATGGTGCGTTCTTCGATATAGACGCTGCGCCCCCAGACTTGGTCAAGCAGTTGGGTGCGGCTATAGACTTTGTCGGGATGGGTCATAAAGAATTGCATCAAACGGAATTCGGTGGGGCTGACTTCCAGTTGCTTGTCGCCGATAGTCAAGCGATGCTGCTCGGTGTCAAGAGTCAAGTCACCCAGGGTGATTTGGGCCACCCCTTGTATCCGTCCGCTTCTGCGTAACACCGCACGGATGCGGGCAACCAGCTCTTTGGGGGAAAATGGCTTGGTGATGTAATCATCGGCACCTATTTCCAAGCCGCGCACTTTGTCTTCTTCTTCGCCCCGTGCGGTGAGAAGAATAATGGGCAATTCCCGATAAGCAGGTTCTTTCTTAAGCCGCCGGGCCCATTCCACCCCACTGATACCGGGTAGCATCCAGTCCAACAAAATCAGGTCGGGCGAGTTTTCAGCCAAAGCCTTTTGGGCTTCTTCAGCATCTGCCGCCGCACTCGATTTAAAGCCCGCTTGTTCCAGCACCATGAGCAACATGCCGCGGATGGCGTCTTCATCTTCAACAACAAGGATATTTAGTCGGGACATAAATAAATAATAAGGTAGGGTGCAGGCCATTCTAACAAACTGCTTATTACGCTTTTGTGACAAAGTGGTTGTTGCACAAAGCTATTGCAGGCGATTGCCTCAATGCGGGCCAGAAGGCGACCGGCGTATCCGTGACAGCGGGTACGCCGGTTCAGATTAGGCTTTTTGGAATTGCAGCTGTTGCCCGTCAAGGGTGTGGTTAACCGTGACATCAATGGTGTCGCCCGTCATGAACTGCCCTGCCAATAGTTGTTGTGCCAATGGGTTTTCCAATTGTTGCTGGATAGCGCGTTTCATCGGCCTTGCGCCATAAACCGGATCGAACCCCACTTCGCCCAATAAGTCCAACGCGTCGGTGGATATTTGAAAACCAATGTCCCGATCTTGCAAGCGTTTCCGTAAGAAATCGATTTGCAAGGCACAAATGGCCCGCACTTGTTCTCTGCCTAAGGGATGGAACACCACGGCTTCATCAATACGGTTGATAAACTCCGGCTTGAAAGCTTGGCTGACAATATCCATCACAGCGGCTTTCATCACCGGATATAGCGTTTCTCCAGCCAGTTTTTGGATGACATCCGAGCCTAAATTGGAGGTCATCACGATCACGGTATTCCTAAAGTCTACCGTCCGACCTTGCCCGTCAGTCAAACGCCCATCATCCAGCACTTGCAGCAGCACATTGAACACATCGGGATGGGCTTTTTCGATTTCGTCCATGAGTATGACAGAATAAGGCTTGCGGCGCACCAGTTCGGTCAAATAACCACCTTCTTCATAGCCGACATAGCCGGGAGGGGCGCCAATCAGGCGGGCGACCGAATGTTTTTCCATAAATTCCGACATATCAATCCGCACCATGGCATCGGTGGTGTCAAATAAAAATTCCGCCAACGCTTTGCAGAGTTCGGTTTTACCCACGCCAGTTGGCCCCAAAAACAAGAACGAACCATTAGGGCGATTAGGGTCGGACAATCCGGCGCGTGACCGGCGAATGGCGTTGCTGACCGCTTTTAAGGCTTCTTGTTGTCCGATCACCCGTTGGCTCAGGTAGGCTTCCATCGCCAAAAGCTTTTCCCGTTCACCTTCGAGCATTTTGGACACGGGAATACCTGTCCATTTTGACACCACTTCGGCAATTTCTTCTTCAGTGACTTTGTTACGCAGCAAAGTCATTTTGGGCGTTTCTGCCGAATCGCTGAGCGCCAGTTGTTTT
Source organism: uncultured Methylococcaceae bacterium (assembly GCA_903945605.1). Taxonomy (GTDB): domain Bacteria; phylum Pseudomonadota; class Gammaproteobacteria; order Methylococcales; family Methylomonadaceae; genus Methylovulum. Next base: position 3,463 of record CAJAWH010000110.1, read on the forward strand.
TCCAAGGCAGGAATAATGCCGTATTGCAACTCGGACATTTTCGCCAAGTCATTGACACGCCGTGCCGCTTCCAGTTCGCTGCGGGCATGATCCATTTTTTCTTTAATAGTTGCGGAACCTTGCAGCAATACTTTTTCGGCTTTCCAGATTTCTTCCAAATCGGAATAGTCTTTTTCCAGTTCGGCAATGTCGTCTTCCAGTGTTTCCAAGCGTTTTTTGGAGGCGGCATCTTTTTCTTTTTGCAAGGCCACTTGTTCCATTTTTAGCTGAATTAGGCGGCGGTACAGCTTGTCCATTTCTTCAGGCTTAGAATCCATTTCCATGCGGATACGGCTGGCGGCTTCGTCGATCAGGTCAATGGCTTTGTCAGGCAATTGCCGGTCGGCAATATAACGGTAAGACAAATTCGCCGCTGCAATAATAGCCGGGTCGGTAATATCAACACCATGATGCACTTCGTATTTCTCTTTCAGACCGCGCAATATGGCAATAGTGTCTTCCACCGAGGGCTGATCAACCATAACTTTTTGGAAACGCCGTTCCAATGCTGCGTCTTTTTCGACATATTTGCGGTATTCGTCCAAAGTGGTGGCACCGACACAATGCAATTCGCCCCGCGCCAAAGCGGGTTTGAGCATGTTGCCTGCATCCATGGCCCCTTCGGCCTTGCCAGCCCCCACCATGGTGTGCAGTTCGTCGATGAACAAAATGACTTGGCCTTCTTGTTTGGCAAGGTCTTTTAACACTGCTTTTAGGCGTTCCTCAAATTCGCCACGGTATTTGGCGCCAGCAATCAAAGCCGCCATATCCAATGCCAACACCTGCTTGCCCTTGATGCCTTCCGGCACTTCGCCGTTGACAATGCGTTGCGCCAAGCCTTCCACAATGGCGGTTTTGCCCACGCCCGGCTCACCAATCAACACTGGATTATTTTTGGTGCGGCGTTGCAGCACTTGGATGGTGCGGCGGATTTCATCATCGCGGCCTATCACGGGATCAAGCTTACCTTGTTCGGCGCGTTCGGTCAGGTTAATGGTGTATTTGTTTAAGGCTTGGCGCTGGTCTTCGGCATTGGGGTCGTCCACCGCCTGCCCGCCGCGCATTTGGCTTATAGCTTGTTCTAAGGCTGGCTTTGCCAATCCGGCTTTTTTCAGCAGTTCTTGCAGTTGGCCTTTTTCTTCCAGAGCAGCCAACAAAAATAGTTCACTGGAAATAAATTGGTCATTGCGTTGTTGCGCGAGTTTGTCGGTCAGGTTAAGCAGGCGTGACAACTCGTTAGAAATCTGCACATCACCGCCGGTGCCGCTAACGGATGCTATGCGACCTAGAGCAAACATCAGCTCTTTACGCAAGCCTTCGTTATTGATGTTAAGTTGGGCCAATAAAGGCTTGATGCTGCCACCTTCCTGATTGAGCATTGCCAGCAACAAATGCACAGGCTCAATAAATTGATGGTCTTTGCCCAAGGCCAAGCTTTGGGCATCCGCCAAGGCGGCTTGAAATTTGCTGGTTAGTTTGTCCATGCGCATGATCATCACCTTTAATTGGTATTTTAGATAGTAATGATATTGGGTGGCTATTGCCTATTTCAAGCGCGGACACAGAAAAGATTAGGCGTGCCAAGCACTGCCAATAGCCTGTTTTATGTACGACTGGGCAATCCATTAATCCTTTTATCTCAAGGTGTTGTTAATATGGGGTAGGAGATGTGACCATTGTGCGAAGCCTATCCGTGGTTATAATAGCGGGCAAATGCTTACCATTACTGACAGGATTTTTCATGCAACAGCCATCATCACCGCGTTTTTTCAGTAAAGAACGCACTATCGCCCATGCCGGTTTTAACCGTTGGCTGGTGCCACCCGCCGCCTTAGCTATTCATTTATGTATAGGCATGGCTTATGGTTTTTCGGTCTTTTGGCTGCCGTTGTCCAAGGCGGTTGGGGTAAAAGAAAGCCTTGCTTGTCCGGCGGATGTCGGTTTTTTTCAGGAATTGTTCATAACTACATGTGATTGGAAAGTATCCACCCTGGGTTGGATGTACACCTTGTTTTTTGTATTTCTGGGTTCATCCGCCGCCTTATTTGGCGGTTGGCTGGAACACGCCGGGCCGCGCAAAGCAGGTGTGGTCAGTGCCTTGTGTTGGTGTGGTGGCATGTTGTTTTCCGCTTTGGGCATTTATATGCACCAATTTTGGATGTTACTGTTAGGTTCGGGAGTGGTGGGTGGTATCGGCTTGGGGCTGGGCTATATTTCGCCCGTTTCCACGTTGATCAAATGGTTTCCAGACCGGCGCGGTATGGCAACCGGTATGGCGATCATGGGTTTTGGTGGTGGTGCGATGATTGGTTCTCCATTGGCGGCGGAATTGATGAAAATCTTTGCCACCGCCACAGATGTGGGGGTTATGCAAACCTTTGTCGTGATGGCGGCGGTGTATTTTGTGTTTATGATGTCAGGTGCATTGGGTTACCGTGTACCCTCATCTGGCTGGAAGCCTGCCGGATGGATACCACCCGAGCATAAGGCGGTCAAAAAAATGATGACCCAACACAATGTCCATGTAAAAAATATATTTAAAATCAAACAATTTTGGTTGGTTTGGTTGGTATTATGCATGAATGTCAGTGCCGGTATTGGGGTGATCGGCATGTCTTCACCGATGTTGCAAGAAGTATTTGCTGGGCAATTGGTCGGCGTAGACAAGCCCTTCAACGAACTGGACAAGGGGCAATTGACCGCAATTGCTGCCGTTGCCGCAGGCTTTACCGCCCTGCTCAGCTTGTTCAATATTGGCGGACGGTTTTTCTGGGCGAGTTTGTCCGACAAACTGGGGCGCAAACTGACTTACAGCGTGTTTTTTGTGGTCGGCGCGACACTCTATTTCAGTATTCCGGATATCGCGCAAACTGGCAACAAACTGGTGTTTGTCGCCGCCTTTTGTGTTATTTTGAGCATGTACGGCGGCGGTTTTGCCACCTTGCCCGCTTATCTGGCGGATTTGTTCGGCGTGCAAATGGTCGGGGCAATTCATGGCCGCTTGTTGACGGCTTGGGCGACTGCCGGGGTCTTAGGGCCGGTGATTGTCAATTATATGCGCGATTACCAACTGGGTTTAGGGATACCCCGCGCCCAAGTGTACAACCAAACCATGCTAATTTTAGGTGGCTTGTTGGTGGTGGGTCTGATCTGCAATTTGTTGATACGTCCAGTAGCCGAAAAATGGTTTATGCTCCCCGAAGAAGCGGAAGCCGAGAACCGCTTGCTGGAAAGCAAGCCGCTACCCAGTGGGCAACATAACACGGTCGCCGCAAAGCCAAGCCACCCCGTTGCGGTGGTGCTGGCTTGGGCATGTGTGATAACTCCGTTGTCTTGGGGGGGTTACAAGACTGTGTTGACGGTCAGTAAGTTGTTTGTTTAGCCAGTTTGCCGGGTGGTGGTTTGCTGATGCAAGCCACCTTATCTGCCAAACGTTCACAATCTTTACATATTGCATTCAAATTGTTTGCGCCTTTCTCCTTCATTGTAATGCACAAGAACAGGATGACAGGTTCTGCATATTAATAATAAAAACTTCCTGATATGCCAATTTCAGTCAACACATTAACTAATTTGCCAATGTCCCAACCCACTTTTTTGACCGGTGCCACTGGCTTTATTGGCTCTGCTGTAGCACGGACACTTATTGATAAAGGCCATAAACTACGGGTACTGGTGCGTCCCAATAACAGCCGGCACAATTTGCACGGACTGGATGTGGAAATGATAGAGGGTGATTTGACTAAGCCCGAAACCTATCGCGACGCATTGCAAGGATGCCAGAATTTATTCCATGTCGCTGCCGATTATCGGTTGTGGGTGCCCGATGCGGACTATATGTACCGTGTTAATAAGGTTGGGACGCGGGCCTTGATGCAGGCTGCTTTGGATGCGGGTATCAAGCGCATTGTTTATACCAGTTCAGTCGCCACAATGGGGCAAAACCATAGTGATATGCTCGCCAATGAAGAAACCTCTGTCACCTTTGGTGATATGGTCGGGGCTTATAAGCAATCAAAATATCTTGCTGAGCAAGAAGTGCTGAATATGGTCAAGCACGATCAACTCCCGGCAGTCATTGTCAACCCTACCACACCTTTAGGGCCGCGGGACATTAAACCGACACCGACCGGCCGGATTATTGCCGATGCAATCCATGGGCGTATGCCCGCCTATGTTGATACCGGGCTAAACATAGTGCATGTTGATGACGTGGCGCAAGGGCACTGGATGGCGTTTGAACACGGTAAAATTGGCGAGCGATATATTCTGGGTGGGGAAAATCTTGCACTGAGTGAAATCCTCCGTTTAATCGCAGAAATTGACGGTCATCCTGTCCCCAAAATAAAACTGTGTTGCCAGGCCATTTATCCCGTTGCGCTCTGCATGGCACTCGCGGCCCGCATCACCGGACGTGAGCCTAGAGTCAGTCTGGATGCGTTAAAGATGGCCCGGCATAAAATGTACTTTTCATCATCCAAAGCACAGCAAGCCTTAGGCTACAACCCCCGACCGGCTCATCTGGCTATTAAAGATGCCGTTGCATGGTTTCAGGTTGAGGGCAGCATTAATAAAAAACCGTGTATTCCGGTAAATTGAATTTGCAATTCAGCGCCCATCGGATGTAACTACGCCCCTGTTCTGTCCACTTGCCCACCCCGGCAATACCAGCCGTAATACAGCAGCCACGCCACCAGAAACACCAGATACCCCGACCATAAAATATCCGAGATAAAATGCCCGCCAGCGGACATGCGGGTTATGCCGACTATTACCCCGAGCACTAGCGTTAGGGCAAAATACTTGGCTTTGTGCTTGTGCGACAGGAAATACAGGGCGAAGGCGATAAAAGCTACTGAACAATGCCCACAGGTAAAGGATTTTTCTTTGGTGCCGCCTATTTTTAGGGGTGGTATGTACTGGTGTTCGCCGCCGAATCCGGTCATGTGCACCGGCCTTGGGCGACCCCAGTGGTCTTTAAAAATCAGGTTGACCACCAGGCCGGGGCCTAAGGCGGTCACCAGCAAAATATACAAGGCGGGTTTGCGCCAAGCTTTGAAAATAGCAAAGCCATAGCCGCAAAGTGCGACCAGCAAGGCACTGATAGCCACTGTGTAGGCAAAACCGTAGGCGTAATTGTAAATGACTTGCCAAAGCCAAAATTGTTGCAGAGGCCAAGGTGATTCGCCGTTAGTGGGGCGATAAAACCAGCTTGCCGCACGGATGTCCCAGTCAGTCAGCCAGAACACGGGGGTGGTCAGCAGAGCCAAGATAAGCAAAATTGACAATTCACGCCAGCGGCGTTGCCCTTTTAAGACGGATAACAAATTAGGCATCTAGGTAGTGGGGTTATGGGAGTGATGGGTTTAATGGTGTAGTGGCGGCCAATAGCGGAGTTGTTCCGCCCTGTACATATAATAATGGCTGCTCTTGTCAGCCAATTCAATGATGCCGAGTGGGGTGACATGGGCAAAAGCCGCTGTTAGGGCGGGCGATATGGCGTTGTCGGCTTGTTCGCTGATAATTAAGGCGGTGTTACCCAACTGTTCAATCGGGCCGGGCCATACTTCATATTGGGAATAAACCAAACCGGTTTTTTCAAACCGGTAGACGGTTGGGTGGTCGGGCAGATAAAAAGCCAGTTCGCTGGTCAAATAGCGGTGACCATCAACCAATAAGAAACTAGCGGATGTTTTTTGCCGATAAGCATCTACGCTTAAGGCCAGTTCGCGCCAATTATGCATTCTTGCCAGCGGGTCGAGCTGGCTATTTTGCCAGCCTAATAGCGGGACCACAACCGGCATGAGCAGGGGCAGCAGGTAAGTGAGCGTGACCATGACCATACCCAATTGCCAGCCCCGCTTGACAAGGGTTTGCCAATGACCCGTCTGCCATTGCCCACAGAGTAAAATAACGGTGGTGAAATAAAAAGGCGTGGGCCAATTGCCGTGTACTTTTTGCAGGGTGCTGAGCGCCAAAATAGCCAGTAGCAGCAAAGGGCCCATCAGCAGCAAAAAGCGTGTTTCAGCGCTTTGCCGGTTGAAACGGAAGAACAGTTGTGCCGCCAGCACGATGGAGAAAACGGTAATAATGGGCGTGAACAGCAGGCATTGCAACAGCAAAAATTCCATACATTGTTGCAAGCTTTTGGCTAGGCTTAGAGTGGGTGCTACGGCCACCTCAAAATGGCTTTGGCTATGGGCCAAGGTCACCCAATCATGCTGTTGGTTCCAGAGCAAAAGGGGCAGCAGGCAAATAATGACGGGCACTAAATAAAGCCAAAATTCGCATTTTAAATAGCGGCGACGTAGTGGGTCTTGCCATAAAAAAACCAGCAACAGCACTGGCAGAAACAAGGCCACTTGTTTGCTGAGCACAGCGGCGCCGGTTGACAGGCCCGCCCATAGCCAAGCATATTGATTGCCACCGAACAACGCGCGGCGTAGGTAAAACACCGCCATCATCCAGAAGCAATTTAATGGTGGGTCAATGGTCATCAGGATATTGGCCAGCACATTAAAGGGCATTGCCAACATCAGCAACACGCCTAAGGCTGCCGCCCGCTGCCCGTAAAAAGCTTGGCAAGTGGCGTAAAAATAGCCTAAAAACACCGTGCCTAGCAGCACGGCGGGGATACGCACCAGTGCGGTGCTATCACCGCCTAAGCGGGTTATTAGACCAATAAGCCACGCCACCATAGGCGGTTTGCTGTAGTAACACCATGCCAGTTGCCTGGACCAGTCCCAGTAATAGCTTTCATCGCCCAGCAATTCGAGGTTGTTGGCAAACAAAAAACCTAACCGTAAGCCGCACACGGCTAACAGCAGCCCAGTGATATGGTGCTGGGTTAAATTGAGGCATTTGTCCAAGTTCATAGTGCAGCCTGGGCGTTAGCTTGTTGGCGTATGCTGGGGGGCATTGTTGAGCAAAGGTATGGACAATACTATAAGGCATAGCCACCATGCCAATAATTGTCCGTTGGTGACCGTGAATAGGAACGACTGGACTAGCCTTTCAGCAACGTTTGGGTAGGCTGCAATCAGGTCGGTGCCTGCCATAAAGCCGTAGCTTTCGCCGATGATCAGGGCTATGCCTGCCGTTAGCAACAACCCGCCGTACAGGCGGTAGCGGTGGCTGCTAATGGCAGGTTGTCCGACCAGGGCACTTAACGCCAACCCATGACGGGGGCGGTTGTGTGCTAAGCGGCTGGCGACCATTAAACCCACAGTGGCGGCGATCATGACCGCTTCTTGAGGGGCAGGAAAGCTTAAATAGCGTCCATTGATGGCTAACATAAGACTACGGTACAGGGCGAAAAGGGCAAAGCCTAGGTAAATGTTATGCAAATATAGGCTGTTTTTTCTTGGGCTATGGTCTGTATGGGCCAGATGTCCGTTGATGTGTTGCCAAGCCAGGCTGGCGAAAGCGGCATTGGCAACCAGCAATAGCAGCGTGAGCAGTTGTTGCGCTAAGGTATAGCTGGTTTGCCATAGGTGACAAGCACTGTACACCCAGAGGCTGGTCAAAAGTTGTAAAAAAGCGACCATTGCCAGTGCCGGGCGGGCGGGCAGTTGGGTTAGTGCTTGCCAGCTTACAGCCAGCACAACGACCAGTAGCAGGCTGGCGGCGAGCCACTGCCAAAGCCATTGGCGGTTTTCTTGTACCTCGCCAGTCAAGGGGAACACTTCTTGGCGGTCAGCCGAAAACAATCCCCAATTGGCCCCAACCACGCCTTCCAGTTCGCTTTTCCAGCCTTGGTTGGTGGCTTCAACTATATTGACATCAAAGCCATTGTTGGCGGCGACTTTAATCAGACTGCGGATATATTTGGCTTCATTGACCACACTGGGCAATGAGCCGCCCCGTTGGCGGCCTTGGCTGGGCCAGCCAGATTCACCAATCAGGATGGCTTTGCCGGGGGCAATGGAATCGACCAGTTTGCGCATGTTTTTGTAGATGCGTTCGATATGGGCAGGGGCTTGGTCTACGGCAATAGGTTCGTCTTCCCAATAAGGCAAGATGTGGATAGTGACAAAATCGACTTCTTTTATTAGCTCTGGATGTTGGACATACATTGACCAGACATCGGCATACGATACCGGTTGTTGGATTTTTGCCTTGACCATACGAATATAGCGGATCAGCTGTTGTGGCGACAAATCGCGGCGCAACAGCACCTCGTTGCCCACAATCACCCGTTTGACCACGTCGGGGTAGCTGTTTGCGGAGCGGATCAGGGCTTCCGCTTCTAGCTGGTTGCTGGCTTCAATACGGCCTAACCAAGCGCCTTGCAGCATGGCGACATGGTATTGTCTGGCCAGTTCCGGAATCACCGGCATATTGCCTTCGGCACTGGCATAGGTGCGGATAGTATGGGTTTTGTCGGCCATCAGTTGTATGTCGGTTGCTATTTGTGCCGGTGTCGGGAATAGCTTGTCGAAAGGGTTTTCTCCGTTCCAGTAAGGGGCAAACGATAGGCTGTTGAGCTTGCCTTGTGGCACGTCCGGGCCGACACTTTGGGGTTGGTTGCTTAGCCAGCCCAATAAGCCGCTGAGTACAATCACCAGTAAAATAGACGAAACAATTTTCATAGTAGGGTGTTTAGGGGCCAGAAAGGGGTGTTTTGTTGGATGCAAAAGCTTGTTAGTCTATCAAAGCAAACCAACGAATCATAGTGGCGGGCTTCGGCTACGCTCAGCCAACATGCCGCCTGGCATCAGTCAATTATTAAAAATGGCTATCAGGCCGACAAATTTAGGATAATACCCGAAACGTTCTGTGTTGGATGGAATGTGCCTGATTATAACTGGCTTACTGCCGGATAACTTTGTTGGAGATGTTCATGCTTATTGGGCTAAAAAAAGTAGCCATAGCCTTTGGTGTTTTATTAGTGCTGCTGTTTGTGCTGCTGCGCTTGCAAGCCTGGCAATATCTTGCTGCTTATTCCGGCGCTGGCTTCGCCAATCCGCTGCCGGACAGTAGCCGCTTGGCGGCAAACCAGCAGTGCACTGTGCAGCCGTTGCGGGTGATGAGTTTTAATGTGATGTATGGTTCGGCGGTCATTGAGGCGTTGGCGGCGCGTTTTCGCGGCGGTTCGACCGGTGCTGGGGAGTTGCCTTGGTCGGTGCGGTTGCCGGAAATCCGTGAGCGCATTGCCAGTTATGGCCCTGACTTATTAGGATTGCAGGAGATGGGGGAGGACAGTGCTGTGGAGGCGATTGCCCCGCCAGATCAATATACGTTGGTCAGTTATCATTTGGGAAGCTTCCAATATGGTGATTCGGCATTGCTTTTTAAAACCGCGCGTTTTGAACGCTTGGATAGTGGGCAGCTCTGGTTGGGGGATACCCCTGAATTGCCTATGTCGTTGGGTTTCAGACCGTTGTCGATGATACGGTATGCCAATTGGGCATTGCTGCGTGATAAGGCCAGCGGGTTTACTTTTCTGTTTGTCAATAGCCATTTTGATAATGCCGGCGCCAATAAAGAGCCGAGCGCGTCGCTATTCCGTGAGCGTATTGCCCGTTTGGCGAGAGATATACCGATGGTGGTGACAGGGGATTTTAATACCACTGCGGATACCGAGCGCTACCGCCGTTTTAGTGGCATTGATGCGAAGCCGCCGTTGTTGGAAAATGCCTATACTTTGGCGGGTTCACCGGCGGTGGCCGCCGCTTTGCACCCTGACCGGCGTATTGACCATATTTTGGCGGGTGGGCCTTGTGGGGTGGCAGCGGAGCAATGGTTGTTGGATACGCGTCCGCTTAAAAATGGCCAGATGATGTCTGATCATGATGCCTTGTCTGCCAGTTTGCGTTTTTTTGCCAAGACTGTTGGGAAGTAAGGCAAAAATTTCCGCGTGGCTACAAAAAGCGTGTCCACCCTACCACATGAACACCCCCAGAAGCCGTTAATGGCCTAACAAAAAAGCCAACCACTTGTTAAGGTGGTTGGCTTTTTTTAGCGCGTTTGGCTGTCTATTTGCCGCCGCTTGGCTTACATCAAATGCACCGGGGTGTTGCCGATGCCCAACAAATGCAGCTGGACTTCCGTGTCCTGGGTGAAGTACAGGTGGCCCAGCGCCGTGCCGTTGCCCGCCATGATGTCCAGTTCCGTGCCGGTGCCGTTATAGGCCTTCTCGTTGATGCTGTCGCCGGCCAGGTGGATCATGGACAAATTGACGTCATAGACCGGGGTGGCGATGGTCATGGCGGCCGCCAAC
>CAJAWH010000111.1 GCA_903945605.1 uncultured Methylococcaceae bacterium
ATTTACCTTCAACTAAATTTTCTTTCAGAATCGACAGCTTATCTTCTAACGACCATGACTTGTTTTTCTTTGACATAATTACTCCGACTTCTCTTAAGTTTATAAGAGAGCCAAGTCCAAGTCACGCTGAACCAATACAGGAAGCCCTACCGTCCATCCCCAATGACCGGGTTTTTGAGATTGAGCAGGATGACGGCACGACGGAAAGCGGCACGGCGGCGGAGCTGATGGCGAGGGCGGACGGGGAGGCGGCTTTTGCGGATAAGGCGGAGGTGGTTTATGAGAAAAAAGTCTTAATGACAATCGACATGACACCAGCAATTAATATGCCCATCATCCATTTTAAAACGGCAAGATCAGTCCGTATCGGCGCCAGTTCTTGTTGAAATTTTACATCAAGGTACTCTTTTGTGACGAGGTCTTTTAGATTGACCTCTAGGACTTCAGATATAGCCTCGGCCTGCTTGTCAGGGACGCCAGCCGACTTAAGTTTATTGGCAAATTTTAACGTGTCAAAAGTGATGGTGGTCATGCGTTAAGCCCCGATAAATGATTTCATAAGCATTAATTTAGTTATAACGGTTGTGCATTGTCAACTTAGTTTGAGGACAAGACTATGAGGGTCGAATGTATAGACGCGGTGGTGCCGCGATAGGTAGGCGTATTACTCAGGCCGAAGCGCAAAAAATAGAGCAGTATCATGGCGAGAGCCAATGAGGAAGCGACCCCTGCCGAGCAATCTGAAGTGGCGACCGATGCCGCTTGCCTGTTGATAGGCTAGTTTTTGGTGGCCAAGTTTTTGATGATCTCTTCCAACGGCACCAGATTAAGCTTAATTCTGAACAATACCGCGTGATTTTCCAATAAACCATAACACTCATAAGAGCGCAGCAGAATTTGGGTGTTGTTGAGGGTGTTGTCTTGCGATTCTGGCAACTGTTTCACCAAAATATGCAATTTGTCGTTGTTTCTTATTTGGCTGACCAGATTGCGGTCAACGCTAATGTCATGCGAGGTGTAGACCATGGGGTTGGCCTTAAAGTCATGGTTTTCCAGTTGTGCCTTATCCAACAATGCACCGGAGGTCAAGCTACAGGGGAACACTTCAGGGTAATGGGCAAAATCGGTCAATTCGTCAAAATAATCCGATTGTTCCGCCAATGAACCGGACAAGAAGTTTTTTACGTTGCCATTGTGCATCCATTTGCGCTTCAAGAAATAGCCGGTGCCGGGCACGTTAGTTTTGTCAGGCACTGCATTCAGGTCAGGCAACTGGCTAAAGTCTGTGTCGGCTAGGAACAAGGGTTTTTGTGTTTCTTTTTTGTAGCCCAATAAAATCGTTTTGCCTTGGGATTTTATGGTGACACGGTTGGTCAGGGTCAGGTTGGGAATGGTGTTGATCAGGGTTTTTTTGATGTCCAGCGATATTTCCTGGCGCGGCCTTAGGGCATTGACGAAAATGACCTGATAATTACTGTAACGCAGTTGTTTGTCGGCAATAATGCGGTTTTCATAATGGGTTTCACGGTATAGGCGCATTTGGTGTTCAATCAAAGTGTTCAATTGAAATCCCAAGACTATGGGGCCGCGGAACGGGTTATGGGTGATTTCTAGCCATTTGTGTTTGTCATGGAACAGGTTGAAGTCATCAGAAGCATTACGCGCCACTTCGATATGGATTTGCTCAAAGGTGAATAAGTTGTTTTTCATGGGTACAGGCTACAAAACGTTACAACAGCTTGTTAGTAGGAGCTAAGCCGGTTTGCCGCCGCCGGAGAATAACCGGTAGGCAGGATTATCGGATTCTTCTTTATAGGCAAACCCCAAGCCTTTCAAACAATCCTGAAAAGCCGCTTGTTCCGTTTGGGCTATTTGCAAGCCCATCAATACTTTGCCAAAAGCGGCGCCGTGGTTGCGGTAGTGGAACAAGCTAATGTTCCAACGCCCGCCCAGTTCGGTCAAAAACCGGAGCAGTGCCCCGGGGCGTTCGGGAAATTCCACGCTGTAAATCACTTCATCCAGCCCGCTATGGGTATGTCCGCCGACCATGTAGCGGATATGTTCTTTGGCCAGCTCGTTGGCGGTCATATCGGTGACGGCTAAACCTTGTTGTTGCAGTTGCGTTATCAGGGTGGCCCGATCGACCTCCATGCCACTGCTGGAAATGCCGACAAACACTTGCGCGGCGGCGGCATCAAAATAGCGGTAGTTAAATTCGGTGATGTTACGTCCGCCCAGCAATTGGCAGAACGCCAAAAAACTGCCGGGGGTTTCAGGAATAGTCACCGCCAATAAAATTTCCCGATGCTCGCCCACTTGTGCCCGCTCAGCCACATAGCGAAGACGGTCGAAATTGATATTGGCGCCGCTGTCGATGGCCACTAAGGTTTGTCCTTGGGCTTGTTCGCGTTCGGCATATTTTTTTAAGCCCGCCACTGCCAACGCCCCTGCAGGTTCACTGATGGAGCGGGTGTCATCAAAAATATCTTTAATGGCGGCGCAAATTTCGTCGGTACTGACGGTGATCACTTCGTCCACATAGCGTTGTGCCAATCGGAACGGCTCAACGCCCACTTGCTTGACCGCCACGCCGTCGGCAAATAAGCCGACTTGATCAATGATGATGCGTTCATTGGCCTGTAAGGCGCGGTTAAGACAGTCGGCATCGTCCGGCTCCACACCAATAATTTTGATGTCGGGGCGGACAAATTTAGCATAAACAGACACGCCCGCAATCAGGCCACCGCCGCCCACAGGTACAAAAATAGCGTGCAGATCGCCGGTTTTTTGGCGCAAGATTTCCATAGCCACGGTGCCTTGTCCGGCGATCACATCGGGGTCATCGTATGGGTGGATAAACACCCGCCCGCTTTGTGCAGCCAGTGTAAGGGCATGGTTATAAGCGTCGTTATAGGCATCACCAAACAGCACGGTTTGCGCGCCCATTGCTTTGACCGATTTGATTTTAATTTCCGGTGTGGTGGTGGGCATCACAATCAGTGCATTAATGCCCAGATGCTTTGCTGCCAAGGCAACGCCTTGGGCATGGTTGCCTGCTGAAGCGGCTATAACACCCAAGCCCCTATCGTCTGCATTCAGCAACGACATTTTGTTGTATGCCCCGCGCAATTTAAAAGAAAATACTGATTGCAGGTCTTCGCGCTTTAAATAGATGTGATTGCCGAAGCGTTCCGAAAGGGTGCGGGCATAATCCAACGGTGTTTCAATGGCAACATCGTAGACTTTGGCGCGGAGAATTTTTTCCAGGTAAGTTTGTTGTGGCATGTGCTAAAAAATCGGCTGAATAATATGCGTTTCTGGGTTATTATCGCATACCCAACTATTACATTACTGAAATTACGGTAGCAATCATGACTCAAGATGAATTAAAACAAAAAGTGGCACAAGCCGCGCTTGAATATATTAAAGATGTGCCAGTTATTGGTGTGGGCACCGGTTCTACAGTCAATCATTTCATCAATTATCTGGCTGACATGAAAGGCTCGATTGATGGCGCGGTATCCAGTTCGGTGGGTACGACTGAACGATTGAAAAGCCTAGGTATCCCAGTATTGGACTTGAACGAGGTCGGCACACTGGAAGTTTATGTTGATGGTGCTGACGAAATCAATCCGCACAAGCAATTGATTAAAGGTGGCGGGGCGGCGCTGACGCGCGAGAAAATCATTGCTGCCGCCAGCAAAACCTTTGTTTGTATTGCCGATGACAGCAAACGTGTTGATGTGCTGGGCAAGTTCCCCTTGCCGGTTGAGGTTATCCCTATGTCCAGAAGCTATGTGGCCCGTGAGTTGGTCAAGCTGGGCGGACAACCGGTGTGGCGCGAAGGCTGCGTGACCGATAACCATAACCATATTTTGGATGTCCACAATTTGAATATTTTGGACCCCATCAAATTGGAACAAGCCATTAACCAAATCACTGGTGTCATCACCGTGGGCTTGTTTGCAATGCGCCCTGCCGATGTGGTTTTGGTGTGCCAAGGCGAGACCATCGTTAAGTTTTAAAATGTAGTTAGGATGTTGCCCTGTGGGCGACACAACACAACACGGGGGGTTGGCGCATCATATCGCCAACCCCCTTTTTTATGGGCTATCAGCGTTTATAACGGGCTGGTGCGCCGCTATCGTAAATGCCGGTCAACTTACGTTTGAATTCGTTGGAAATCAGCCTGGAGTCCTGCTGGCTTTTGACCACGCGGGGGGTAATCAGCACCACCAATTCGTCTTTATCGTTGTTACGGGTGGTTGTACCAAATAACGGGCCAATCCAAGGCAATTCTTGCAGGAAAGGGATACCGACTTTATTGTTGGTGATGTTGTTGTCAATTAACCCGCCTAATACAATGGTTTCGCCATCTTGCACGGCAACCGAGCTTTCAATTTCTTTTTTATTGATGGTTGCTGTAGATGTCACCCCTTGTGATTGTGGCACAACACTACTGACTACTTGTGAAATGTCCATAATTACCATACCGTTGGCGTTTACCCTTGGCGTGACTTCTAAAGTGACCCCAGTATCTTTGTATTGGATAGTGGTGGCTGCCACACCGGCACCATTGGTTGATGTCAATGAGCCTGTCTGGATAGGTATTTGGTCACCAACGTTGATTTTAGCTTGTTGATTGTTCAACACCATGAGCGAAGGTGAGGAAATGACTTTGACGTTGTTCAAGGTCGATTGCGCGGTAAGCAAAGCCTGCACCGTACCTGAGTTATAAACCGCGCTCAGCCCCCCTGTTGCAACACCGGTGGCAGCAGTTGCCGCAGCGGCGGCGACAGAGCCATTGCTGCCAAGAGACGAGCCATGGTGTGACAGATACCATGAAATGCCGTATTGCAAATCATCTTTCAAGTTTACCGAAACAATAGTGGCATCAATCAGTACTTGCAAAGGCAGAATATCAAGCTGCTTGATGATTGGCAGAATAATTTCATATTCACGCGGCTTAGCCACTATAATCAATGAATTGTTGGCTTTGTCAGAAATAATCCTGACATTGTCCACATTAGATACTTTAACATCGCCAGTGCTGGCACTACCGCTGGCTGATGTTTTCTTGGTTTTTTGGCTCAGGCCACCGGAGCTGCCACCGGCAGCAGCACTGCCACTGGTGCTAGAACTGGAACTGGAGCCAGAACTGTTGCTAGAAGATGAGTTGGAAGTCGAGCTGTTAGCGCCGCTGCTGCTGCCGGAACTATTGCTGAGCGAAGAAGATTTCTGCCCCGGTGCCAGTTTTGCCGCAGTGTCCTTTTTTTGTGCGCCGGTAAAAATTTCGTTTAGGGTGTTCGCCAGTTCATCGGAATCATAATGTTGGGCGCGATAAACATAAACCCCACCGCCTTTTTCTGAACTGGCTTTGTCCAGCCGATGCACCCATGTTTCAATATCATTCAGGTACTTGCCCTGATGGGTGATAGCCAATACCGCATTGAGCCGTTCTATGGGTATGAAGCGGAAAAATTCGGAGTCATTGTCTTTGGTTTTCTGGTCAAATACCGCTTGCAATTCTTCAATGATGGCATCCGGTTCAACATGCGCCAAGGGGAACAGGCCGAAAGACCGGCCGCGTAGCACGTCAATGTCAAAAGTGCCGACCATATCCATTACCCGCGCCATTTCGTCTGCGGTGCCGGAGGCGACGATAATATTGCGGGTGCCATCCACATTAAGGATGGTTTTTTCGCCCACCAGTGGTTTGATGATATCGACAATATCTTGCACATCAACATTTTTTACCGGTATGACCCGGGTCTGATAGCCAGGACGGCTGGTGGCAGTGATATCGGAGGTCAGCAAGGCATCGGCAGCGGGTTCTATATGGTAGATTTTCGCCACTTTCACCAAAGCGGCGTTGTTCATCCGCAACACCATTTCCAAAGTGGGCAGCAGTTCTTCCTTGGTCAGTGCTTGGGTGGTTTGCAAAGTGACCTTGCCCGCCACCTTGGGGTTCAGCACATAGTTTTGCCCAAGGATATCGCCTAGGATCACTTTGGCCACTTCGCCCAAATCAGCATCGTCAAAATTCAGGCTATAGGTGCCAGCGGCAGTACCCGCTTCATTTTTGCGGTAGCCTGGAGTGGGGGCGACAAAACGGTCGGTGCCGGGATAGAGTTCGCCCGGCATGGCTTCTTTGGGTTTTAGCGGTTTGTTTAATAAGTCATCAGAAAGCACGCCATTGCTATTACGCAAATTTTTGGCGACCGGCTCCAAGGGCAGCAAAGGGGATGAGCGGGGATGCAATGATTCACAACTCGAAAGCACCAGACTTGTGCTAATCAGGAAACAGGCTGTGGCTATTTTTTTTGGCTTATTCATTTGGGGCATTGACAGGTGAGTTCTCGTTTAAATCGTCTATGGGCGGTTCATTATCAGGTGGAATAGGCGGCACTGGCGGAATAATTTGCTCCGGTGGGGCTATACCGCCCGCGCCAGTGGGGTCCCCCGGGTTGTTTTCTGGCCTGTTCGGCATTTTAGGCTTGGGCTTTTTGAGCATTAATTGCTTTTTTTCCCCCGCGACACTAAATACCGCTTTAGTGGCATCTATTTCTTCCAGTTTCCAGCCTTCCACCGTACCACCTAAGGTGATCTTACGGTAGTTGTCCCGAGGTTTTTTGCCCTTGGCACGGCTTAATAAAATGTAACTGCCTTTAGGCGTGGTGTAGATGCCATCCAGTTGCCAATCAAAATTGGCCTGCAACATCTCCGCCTGAGCCTGGGCGGTGCTGGATTCTGCCACGGGTCGCCTGCCTTTCATAAAGAGTGGCCGGCTGACCATCTGTTCGTAGCTTTCTTCGGGCAGCTTTGATAAATCCACACTAGGCATAGTGGTCGGCACGGCTGTTTTGTTGGCAGTTGGTTTTTGCTGCAATGCGGCTTCGCGCGAGTGCTGCCCATATAGCCATTCACCGATAATAATCAAACAAAAGGGCAGACAAGCGGCCAACAACGTAGCGACTAACTTATTGTTCATTTTGCTTTTTTCTCATAAAGCTAACGGCCTGAAAATTGACGCTCAGTAAATTTCCGGCATCCAATTGCCGGGTCACGGCATTTCTGTTGCCGCGCAACGGCCTGATGTCAATCTGGTCGATAACAATAAACGGCGCGGAGGTTTCAATTTGATACAGTATCGTCCGCAACTGTTCGCTGGTGGCGGTCATCCTGACCCTGACATCAATGCTGTCAAAATCCAATTTGTTATTGGCACTGGCAGGTACGACTTGGGTGCTACTGAGTTGGCCACCGGCATCCACAATAGTTTTTTTTATGAATTCCTGCATTTCTGCAGATGCTAAGGAATCCGTTTCTTGGCTATTGAAATAACCTTGTTGGTCATGCTGTTCCATTAGGTTTTGCAAAGCTGCCGTAACGCTGTCTTTGGTAGCCAAGATGCGTTCGTATTGTTGCAGCTTGAATTCCAGTGCGTCTTTTTCTTCGCTAAGCTCCATGCCTTTGCCTAGCAGGGGGGTCAACACCAAGGCAGCGAAAGTGACGATCACCAGCACCAGCAGCCCGACGGCCAACCACCGCTGTGTATGCTTGTTATTTGTGTTTGTTGCTGTCATGGCTTTCCCGTTGGGTGACATCCACGGTTATCTGGAACCGCTCGAGTTTGCTGACATTGTCTTGGGTGACAGGCGATACGAAACGTGCGTTGCTAAATAACTCGGATGCTTCCAATACTGAAATCAACCCTGATGCAGCCGGTGATTCGCCGAGAATTTGTAAATGCCCGTCGGAATATTGCGCATAATCGAGCGATGTGTCGTCTTTAATCAGTGTGCTTAGCTCGTTGAGCATTTCCACCATCGGCGGCAAGGCGGTTTTATGGTCAATCAATTTTTGGGTTTGCTCGGCAAAGGCAGTCACCTCCGCTTGCATTTTTTTGATCTTTTTCGCCTCTTTTTCAATGCTGTCGACACGTTCCTGCAATTGTGCGATGGTTTCGCTTTCCATCCACAAAGGCAATATAAGCGCCGTCAACAGCAAAAGCAGCAGGGCTGTGACGAGTCCGCCATAGATGATCTGTGGTGTTTTCGCCACTTTTTGCCTAAACGCGTCAGGCAGCAAATTGTAGCGCCCCCTGTTGTCATCGAACTCATTGGGCACACTGGCAAAATCGGCAAACAGCGGGGCCATGCCCAATGTTTTGGCTTCATAATAAAGGCCATCCAAGTGTTCTTTGGGCGTTATTATCACTTGCACTGCGATTTGCCCAGGTTCACTGATGGGTAATTGCCTGATGGCAAAATAAACTTGTTCGGCTTTAAAAGGCGTATATTTATCAAGTTCGTAGCCGACCACTTGTTGCAGGTTGCTTTTGACAGCGACCGGCAAGGATAGTGTGGTGTGGACGGCTTGCGAGGCATTAAGGCGCAAAATAACCTTGGCTTTTGGCAAGCGTGCATCATTATCGAATAAGGTCTTATAGCGTGCTATGCCTTGTTTGCTGTGTTCAAGCGTGGCCAACAGCTCGGTTTGCCCCCGATAACTGAAATGTAATATCAAATGGTCTTGGCTGGCACTGACAATAATAAAACCTTGCTCATCATACACCAAGTGCCTTACGTTTTCAGGTATCAGCCAGCTGAGTTCGCGTAGCCACCAGCGCAAAAAGGACTTGAAGTCCCAATCAATTGTCGAATTTATATTCAGCATATTGCTTCACTAAAAAATCATCCATCGCTTCGCCAAATAACGATGCGTCCTCTGTTGTGTTCCCGGTTGTATCCCCAGTGTCATTTGTGTACGCGTTATGTTGCCACTTTAAAACCGTAAAAGGCGGGTTTGCACCGTCCGCAGCTTGTTGCACCAGCGCGCTTATTGCTGTGCCTTGCTGGCTGTCACCGTTGTCTGCTGTGCTGTCATGAGTGCCGCTATCCCATAGGGCTTCCACTATAATGGTGACAGCCTCGCCTTTCTGGTTGGGGTTCTGTGCAGGTGTCCCCGCTGTCGGAAAAGCGGGGGAAGGCAGACCATTACGGGCGCCGTCAACCCGGGCGGCGACGTAATCATCAATCAAACCACTGTCCATGTTGGCGACCGCGCGCAATACTTCCGGCGTGGCTTTTTGAAAATCAACTTGCGGCGAACCAGAATTAATGGTGATCAGCGGTTGCAACCATTGATAAACAGTGTCATCCATACCTTTTACCCATTGCAATTCTTCCATGGCTTTGAACGGCTTGTTGCTCGGTTGGTAGTGCAGCCCCGCTTTGGCATAATCATCCTTTTCTGCGCCATTCAACTGAACCAAGTCATCACTATCGCGCCAATCTATGATAGCCCCCACCAAGTTGGCTTGTTCTTGCTGGGTAATAGGGGCATTGTCCAGCAATGCTTGTAACAGTTTTTCGTCAGCGGCATTGATATCCACTTTACCACTCTCAGACAATAATTTTATCCTGATTTTCCAGTTGCCATCGTCAGACGGGGTGCTGGCGGGTGTACGCGGGAAAGCAATTTCGTAAATGCTGCCGTCTGTCCGCCAGCGTTGATTGGCATCAGCGTTTAGCAGCATCAGTTCGGCAATAGCAATGCCCGATTCTGCAATGGGCAATGCCAAAGCGTTGTCTTTTTCGCCCGCCACAATGGCAGCTTCGCGCCTCATGCTGAGTGCGAAGCTGCCAGCCATAATGGTCAATAGGCTAAGCACCCATAACACCAACACCAAGGCGATGCCTTGTTGCCGTTTGCTGGCGCGGGGGGCGGCACCGACCATTATTCTTCGTTCTCCGTGGCCGGTGTAATTTCGCTACCGGAATCGCTTTGGCCACCGTTTTGTTTAAGCCCGATGACCATTTCTGGCCATTCCGCGCCGTTATCTAAGACAATGGTAATCTTTACCAAGCGCGGCAAGTTGTCGCGTTCTAGCCAGTCGTTTTGCCAATCGGCTTGGCCGCTATTGGGGTTGGTGCCAAAATATGCCAGAGAAATGCTTTTTACATGGTCAAGCAAGGTGACCTCTTCGTGTGGCAGGTCAGTCCCTTGAAGGGGCGTCACAAAAGGGGTCAGTGTCACTTGCAGGTAGTGTCCTTGTTCGTCGTCCAACAATTGCAGCGAAAATAATTGTAAGCCGGATTTGGCGGCACTGGCCGGAAATGCTGATACAAATTTCAGGGCATGTTGTTCGCCCTGAAATGAAAAGGTTATGTTTTCTGGATCAAAATCGTTCGCCAACGGTACCGTGGTGGCCAAATGCCGTTTGAAAAATTGGTACACCACGGCGAATTCATTGACTGCGGCAATTTTTGCCTCCCCCCTTTCCCAGCTTTCGGCACAAGTCTTAAGGCTGGCAAACAGCAACACCACCATAATGCCAAGCAAGCTCATGGCAATCAAAACTTCCATCAACGTAAAGCCCCGTGCGTATTGGCGGTGGCTACACGGATGGCGGCCCAAGCGCGTGTTCATAACGGTTTGACACCCAATTTTAGGGTTTTCAAGTCAATCCGGCGTTCGCTGCCCTGTTGCTCCCCCCAAGCGATCGAAACCGTGATTTTAAACAACCGTGCCTTTTGTGCAGTTTGATCGGTATTGTCGGGATTAAATTCAAACGGCTCAACTGTGACAGCCCAAGCGTATTTATCAAATGCCACGCCGTCAACTTCGGTGGGCTGCAAAGGTATTTCTTCGCCTATTTTTGCCATCATAGATTCGGCAATTTGCAGGGCGACATTATAGTCTTCAGCCACCATGGCGGTATTGACACCACCCGAAAAAATCCGTAACAAAATCCCCAGCGACAAGGCCATAATGGAGAAGGCGATGAGAATTTCCAATAATGAAAACCCTTGCTGATTATTTGTTTTCAAGCTTTATTTGACCTGTCAACCAATTCAAATCAATTTGCCGTACCGCCTCGCCACGTTGCAGGGTTATCCGCCCGCCAGTACAGGAACCATCAGGGAAAAAACGTATATCCCCTTGGGATTGCCCGGTCAATTCGCTTTCGGCGGTGACCATAGTCAGCGAAATGGCGGGGTCTATCGGGTAAGCTTGCTCGCGGGTGCTAATGGCATAGCTGTTGCTGTCTATGTCAAAAGCCACCGTGGTTTGCTTATGGCTAACCAGAGCTTGGCCTTTGGCATAACGTAGGGCGGAAACAATGTCCCTTGCTGCTGCGTTCAATTTGGCAGTGTCATTGCCGGAAGAAATGCTGATGGCTATCGCTGAAAAGCCTAGCAACATAATGAACAGCACCACAATCAGCTCCAACAGGGTAAAGCCGCGTTGCCGGGTGGCTGCCATCATGCTGTTACAGGCAGCTTGCTTATTGCCAACTCAGCAAATCTTGGTCTTCGCCTTCGCCGCCTTCTTTGCCGTCTGCGCCATAAGAGTAGATGTCAAACTTGCCATGCTCGCCAGGCGACACATAGTGGTAAGGTTGTTGCCAAGGATCAACGGGCACTTTGGATTTTTTCAAATACGGGCCGTTCCATGGTTTGGAACTGTCCGGCGACTCCACCAGCGCGTTCAAGCCCTCTTCCGTGGTGGGGTAGCGGCCCAAGTCCAGTTTATACATGTCCAAACTGGCAGAGAGGTCTTCAATTTGCACTTTGGCGGCTTTGGTTTTTGATTCGCCCATGTGTTTCATCACTTGTGGCCCGACAATCCCGGCCAGCATGGCGATAATGCCCAATACGACCAATAGCTCAAGTAAGGTGAAACCTGTCTGTTGTTGTTTAGCGTTGTAATGTTTCATGATGGTTTAGTCCGCTGTTAAAAAGCCAAATCGTTCACACTTAAGATTGCCAATAAAATTGACACAATAATGCCTGCAATCATCAGTCCTAAAGTTATTATCAAAGCCGGTTCCAAAAATGCCAGCATGCGCGTGATGGACACCCGCAATTGCTTGTCATAAATGGTTGCAACACGCAGCAGCATTTCTTCCAACCGGCCGGTTTCTTCACCCATTTTTATCATTTGCATGGCCATTTTAGGAAACAGGGCTTTTTCCAGCAAGGCATTCGACAAATGTTTGCCTTGTTTAAGCTGCTCCTCGGCCTCCGAAATGGCATCGGCTATCACCAAATTATCGACGGTTTCACGAACAATCAGCATCGCGGCGATAATGGACACGCCATTGCCCAGCAAGGTGCCCAAGGTGCGGGTGATATTGGCCGTTTCTTGATTGAGGAAAATTTCACCCAGCAAAGGCATTTTCAAAAACCGCCCGTCCCATGCTTTTTTTCGGGCCGGTTCTGCCATTTCGTAACGCATGTAACTGGATGCCCCAAACACAGCCAGCACCAAGACCCACCAATAAGCTTGCAACCATTCCGCCAAACCTACCACAATTTGGGTTGAAACAGGCAATGCCTTACCGGCGCTGGCGAACATCTCAGTAAATTGCGGCACCACAAAGGTGAGCATTATAAACAGTGATGCCAACGACATCACCAGCAATATGGCCGGATATATCAATGCCGTGCTGACGGTGTCCTTTAATTCTTGCGAGCTTTCCAGATATTCGGACAAACGCGCCAACACTTCACCCAAATTGCCCCCCGCTTCACCGGCACGGATCATGTTCAGGTAGAATTTACTGAATATACCCGCTTGCAACTCCAAAGAATCCGCCAATGACGTGCCGCTTTTGACTTTTTCCAGCACCCTGCCAATAAGCTTAAGCAATCGTTCGTTATCATCCGCCAAGTCTTTTAGTACCATCAGCGATTTGTCCAGCGGTAGCCCAGATTCCAATAAAGTGGCCAACTCCCTGGTAAACATAACCACTTCTTTTTGTTTAAGGTGGTTTTGTTTGCCGCCAAAACCTAAAAACGAGCGCGGCGAAGCAGGGCTGACCTTAACGGGCAGGTAACCGTCTGCTTGCAGGGCTTCAACCAGCTGTTTTTCATCGGCTGCTTCGCGGACACCGTCTTCTGGCTCACCGAAGGCGTTAATGGCTTTATAAGCAAATAAGGGCATTAGCTTTCTGCAGTGACGCGCATCACTTCTTCCAGCGTAGTGATGCCTTGGGCGACCTTTTCAAGGCCATTTTCGTAGAGCGTGGTCATACCTTCGCTGATTGCCAGTTTATGGATATGACCTGATTCGGCACGGGCCATGACCAGTTT
The DNA here is from genome assembly GCA_903945605.1 of uncultured Methylococcaceae bacterium. Classification (GTDB taxonomy): domain Bacteria; phylum Pseudomonadota; class Gammaproteobacteria; order Methylococcales; family Methylomonadaceae; genus Methylovulum. The sequence continues at coordinate 13,104 of CAJAWH010000111.1, forward strand.
GCGTATCGGATCGGTCATCAGTAAAAATTCGATGATGGCTATACGGCCACGGTAGCCCAGGCCACCGCAGGCAGGACAGCCGACCGGTTTGTAGATAACGGAACCTTCCGGCACAAAGCGCCGGATATGGGCATCTTGCAATAGTGTGTCAGTCAAAGTGCCCACTTGTTTGCAAGCTGTGCAAAGCTTCCTGACCAATCGTTGTGCCAAAATGCCATTCACCGTGGAACTCAATAAATATTCTTCCAACCCCATATCCAACAAACGGGCAATACCACCGGCGGCATCATTGGTGTGCAGGGTTGACAGCACCAAATGGCCGGTTAAGGACGATTGCACGGCAATTTTGGCGGTTTCCAAATCGCGCATCTCACCAATCATAATCACATCGGGGTCTTGCCGGACAATCGAACGCAAGGCCGAAGCAAAAGTCAAGCCAATTTGCGGTTTTGCTTCAATCTGGTTGATGCCTTCCATCTGGTATTCGACAGGGTCTTCCACCGTGATGATTTTGCGCGCGGCAGTGTTCAGTTGTTTTAATGCGGCATATAAGGTGGTGGATTTGCCGCTACCGGTAGGGCCGGTGATCAGGATAATGCCATGGGGTTGCGTCAACACCTCGTTAAACAGCTGCAAATGCTTGCCGGAAAAGCCCAGGGCGGCAAAGTCCAACACGGTGTTTTCCTTGTCCAGCAAACGGATCACCACGCTTTCGCCATGCATAGTGGGTATGGTGGACACCCGCAAATCCAGTTCCTTGCCCAACATTTGCACTTTGATACGTCCGTCCTGCGGCAAACGGCGCTCGGCGATGTTCAGCTTGGCCATAATCTTGATACGGGAAATCACCGCTGCTGTGGATTTGACCGGCGGTGCGTGGATTTCCTGCAGCACACCATCAATTCTTAGCCGGACTTTTAGGCTTTGTTCAAACGGCTCGATGTGAATGTCCGATGCCTTGGTCTCAATCGCCTGCTGCATAATCAGGTTGACCATTTTGATGACCGGTGCTTCGCTGGCCAAGTCCTTAAGGTGTTCCAAGTCCTCTTCACCGCCTTCTTCCAGCACCAAACCATCGACGATTTTATCCATTTGCGATTTGCCTTCGCCGTATTGCATTTCCAGCGCGGCATCTATCTCGGACAACAGACCTACTTTGACATGGATGGTTTTGCCGGTTGCCAAATGCAAGGCATCCACCACAAAACGGTTTTCAGGGTCCATCATGGCAACGGTGGTGTCCGTTTCCGTTTGGTCAAGGCCAGTGACATGGTAATGTTTGAGAAAACGCAGTGAAACGCTGTCAGGCAACTGATTTTCAATAGGGAAATCAGCGGCACTGGCACGCTGGAAGCGTCCCGACTCGACAAAGGCTTCAGTCACATCATTCTCGGAACACAAGCCCAGTTTGATTAAAAGATGTGGCAGGCTTTCAGAAATGGTGGTTTTTTTGACACGCTCCACTTTTCTCAATTCTGTGGCGGAAAGCTTACCCTTATCTTGAAGGGTTTTTAGTAAAGATTTGTAAGGCATGTGGGTTTATTTCGGGTTATCCGCAATACAAGCTACAACGCACGTTATCGGTCTATATAACAGCTCTTATCATGACATTTTTTGCCATAGATTACCATGCGGCAATTTGTCAGGTAGCTAAACCAAGCCTTTAATTTGCGTGTGGCTAGGTTTGCGGAAAATAAAATAGTCGTGTCACTGGACTTGACAGATAGGCTTTTTTTGAATGCCGTATAGATGTGTCAACACTTTTCCGGACACAAGTTTAAGCAGCCTTTTCTGCAATACGTAATCAAACGGGGACACACGCCATTGGCTGAATGTAATCGCTCACTGTTGTAAAGTAACTCAATATATTCAAACGCAGCCTGCCTGGCCTCCTCTTGGCTCAGAAATCGCTGCTGGTGAACCAACTGTGTTTTCAGGGTATGGAAAAAGCTCTCCGATACAGCGTTATACCCAAGTGGCAGGCTCTCCCAGCAGTTATCTTTGCGGCGGACAAGTCCTGATGCCGCCTCCCGTAATAATGCTTACCGACTTACAGAAGGTGGGGCAGCACTACGCCCAGTGCTTGAATGCTTAGGCAAATGGGCAGGCATGTACCTTTCAGACTTTCACGCCAACATAGTAAAACTGCCATAGCAGTACCGGAAATATCCAGGCAATAGGTTATTGACCCTGACCTTGGGTGTTGGCGGCAGCCTGTTGGCAATAGGTTCGGCGCCTGGGCTACATGTGTTGGGCTTAATGAAAGGTGCAATGAAAGAAGGTGAAGGCTATACCTTCTCGCTGCATTTGCGCTGGATGCCAGCCATTCTATTGGGCTTTTTCGCCAGTATTTGGACATTATTTTTACTCAATGGCGGTAAATTTTAGTATTAATATTTGCATTAAACGGTCATTTGCAGGTCGACAGAATGGCCTGCCCCAAGACCCCCGCCTTACTTTCCAACAAGGTGAAATTTTCTTTGGCACGGGTGATGCCGGTATACACCAACTCGCGCGTCAGCACTGGGCTAGTGTGTTCTGGCAGCGCCAACAGCACATGGTTGAACTCTGAGCCTTGCGACTTATGCACGGTGATGGCAAAGGCCGTTGCCACTTCAGGCAAACGCATAGGCGACAGCCAGCGTAGCGAGCCATCAGCCAGCGGATTATCCTGCGGAAACACCACTTTTAGTTTGCCGCTTGCATCTTGCAGGGTTATGCCAATATCACCGTTCATCAAACCCAAATTGTAATCATTGCGGGTGACCATGACCGGTCGGCCTTCGTACCATAGGCCGGGTTTGCGCTGTGGCAGCAACCAGTCGGCAATACGCTGGTTTAAACCGGCAACGCCCCAAGGCCCTTGGCGTAATGCACATAGCACCTGAAAAGTGTCAAACGCCTGCAACACCTGCTTGGCCCATACCTGGTACTGACTGCTGTCCGTGGGCCGTTGCCGCTGGATAATATCGCGGTAAAAGGCATAGCCGCGTGCTATGGGCTTGCCGTCGTGGACGTCATCGCCATTAACCAGCACCAATGTTTTTAACAGCTTATTGGCGGATTCCGATTGCGGATTGCTCCGGTGCTTGAGATACGCTGGCGCAGGTAGCGGTAACAGATCGGCGTAGCGGGCAGTATCGTTGAGGATGGAGCGGGCCAATGCCACATCACCATTATTGACTGCCTTGGCTAACTGGCCAATGCCGCTGTGTTCATTAAAGCGGTGGCTATAACGCAGCATAGTGGTTTGCTGGTTGATGGCACTGCCTGTGCTTGAGGTGGGCAGTTTGTCACCGGCATAGTGCTTAAGCCATTGTACGGTAGCTTTATTATAGGCACTGTGTTCCGCACCGTGGCATAAATCCCCCATCACCGCACCCGCTTCGACCGATGCCAATTGGTCTTTATCGCCCAATAAGATCAAATGCGCGGTGGGCGGCAGGGCATCCAGCAGACAAGCCATCATTTCCAAGTCAATCATGGACGCTTCATCGACAATCACCATATCCGCCACCAAGGGATTGTTGCGATGATAGGCAAACTGGCGGGTACCATGGCGGCTGCCCAGCAGACGGTGCAAGGTGCTGGCTTTCTTGGGGAGGTCTTGTTTGATGGCATCAGCGACAGCCAACTGCTCCACTGCTTTGCCAATGGACTCACTGACCCTTGCGGCCGCTTTGCCGGTCGGTGCAGCCAGCAGGATAGTCAGTTTTCGCGGGTTATCGGACACTTGTTCCAGATCGTGCAGTGTGATCAACAAAGCCAGCAGTTTGGTCAAGGTGGTGGTTTTACCGGTGCCTGGACCGCCGGTAATGATGCTGAAGCGGCAGCGTAGCGCCAAAACACAGGCAATTTTTTGCCAATCGGGCTGTTCCGGGCTACTGTCAAACAAGGTTTGCAAGGGCTGTAACAAGCCTATTGGCAAGCTGTCCCGAATCGGGGCCAAGCGTTGTTGGATACCGTTATTGACGGTTTGCTGGTAGTGCCAGTAACGCCTTAAATATAACCGGCAACCATCCAACACCATAGGCGTATTGCCCGCTCCCGAGGTGACCAGCACCGAGTTGCCCAGCGCGGTTTGCCAGTCGGTAAGGCGATAATCAACGACCGGTTGCCAATTATCCGGACTAACCAATTGTCCTGCTTGCCAAGCCGCTTCGTTGGGTAGCCCTAGTGTCAAACCGGGGTTGCTACAGAGTTTTTGTAAATCCAAATACACTTCGCCCCTGTCCAATTGGCGGCTAAGCAAAGCCCCTGCCCAGAACACGGCGCCGTCCGCGTGGGCATCCTGATCGAACAGAAAACGGGCGAATGCCCGGTTCAACTGGCTTAACCAACCACGTTCCAGCCAACGGTTCATACCGTCAAACACCGATAAGGATTGTTCGCTTAGTATCATCATTGGTTTATCAATATCCTATCTGGCTAGCCGCTGGCAAAAAAAGCGTGTCCAAAGCCTCGATAAACAAACGGGGCGGCTTATAGAAAACCCGCCCCGCCGCCGGGCCACGCGCACCGCGCAGGAACAGGTACAAGCTGCCGCCGACATGCTCATCGTAATCATAATGGTCGCCCAAACGGGTTTTTAACAGGCGATGCAAAGCCAGCAGATACAGCGCACTTTGCAGGTCATAACGCTTGGCTAGCATGGCGGTTGCCAGCACTTCCGGCGTATAGGCCGAATCGTCATCAGCCAAGTTGTTAAACTTATAATCCACCACATAATATTGCTGGTTGTGGACAAACACCAAATCAATAAAGCCTTTCAGTAAGCCATTAATTTGTTTAGGCATTAAATGGGGGCGCAGCGCACCCGCAAAAATATGGGCAATGACCAGCTGATCCAGTGTTTGCACATCCACTGTATCAGCGCCTATCAAAAACTCCATTTCGGCCTGATATGCTTTACTGGCCAGAGTAGCCAAACTGACTTCCGCCCCCGCCAGCAGCGGCATAGCCAACCAGTGCGCCAGCGCTTCGGCAAGCAGCGCTTGTTGTTGCCCGCCCCACGCGTGGCTGGTGCAAAGCTTGGCGATAAATTCGCTGGCTATTGCCGGATTTTTTTGCACTACCGCAAAACCTATCTG
>CAJAWH010000112.1 GCA_903945605.1 uncultured Methylococcaceae bacterium
CAGCTCACGGACATTGCCCGGCCAAGGATAGTCGAGCAGCAATTTCATCGCTTGCGGTTCAATTTTGTCGATATGCCTAACTTGTTCGGCATTATGGATGTGGATAAAATGCCAAAGCAGCAGGGGTATATCTTCGCGCCGATCCCGTAACGGCGGAATAAAAATGGGCACTACCCGTAACCGGAACATAAGGTCTTCGCGGAACAGGCCATTTTTAACCGCTTCGCGCAACGACCGATGGGTGGCCGCCACCAAACGCACATCAACATTAACCGTTTGGTTACCGCCAACAGGTATGTAGTTGCGTTCTTGGATGACCCGTAACAATTTGGCCTGCAAATCAAGCGGCAATTCCGCCACTTCATCCAGAAACAAGGTGCCGCCATGCGCCCTTTGGAACAGCCCGCTATGGTCTTTAATGGCGCCGGTGAATGCGCCACGCACATGCCCGAACAGTTCGCTTTCCAGTAAGCTGCTGGACAAGGCCGCACAGTTGATCGCCAAAAAAGGCGCGGCGTGGCGGGCACTCAGCTTATGGATGGCTTTGGCGACCAATTCCTTGCCCGAACCGCTCTCGCCACGCACCAATACCGTTGCCGTCGTTTCGGCAGCGTTTTCAATAATCCTAAATACTGCCTGCATGGCGGGGGAACGGCTTAATAGACCTTGGAAGCTGGTCTTTTTTTCGGAACGTTTTTGGGCTGGCACGCAGGGGATTGCATCACCTGTTAAGGTTGGGGCCAATGCCAATAATGCCAAAGCACCAGCATACTGACCTTGGTCATCCTGCAGTAGCCGTACTGTTTGTGCGCACTGCAAAAGCGCACTGTCTGCCGATGCATCTGCGGAGGCAATGGTGATGGTAGGCGCATGTAAAATTTGAGCCATCGCGTCTTTACACCCAGGCAAAACCGATTGCCCTAACACCTGTTCATGACGGTATCCGGTCAGCCGTTCAGCCCCTCGACTCCACAGCACTATGCGGCTATCCTTGTCCAATAGATAAAAAGCCTGCTGGTCAAGAAGCTCAAACATTGCTTGGTTGAAGGATGCCAGCGCCATACCGGGCATTAACCCAGCTCCTTGGCAGCATCCTCAGTGCGGGCAAACACCTGCCCTGGTTGCATTTGCTTTAGAAAATCAGTTTTTTGCAGCTTATCCAGCACTTTTATTTTGGCTTCTGAGATGTTCAATGATTTCCCTGCCTGCTGTAGGCTACGGTTAAAATGCCCTAATGCCTCCAATGCGGTTGCATCAATATCATTGACCGAGGTGCAAATCAACACAACATGGCGGGTATTGGGCTTTTTTTTCAGTTCGGTTTCCAAATACTCTTCTATGGAGTGGATATTGGCAAAGGTGATGCTTTCTTCAATACGCACCAATAACAGATGATGCCATGTTTCTACGCTATGCTTGCTGCTCTGCATGACTTGCCCGCCCGCATCCCCACCCACCACGGCAATATGGGGTTGGCTATTTTTGCGCAGCTGGCTGCCTATGGTCAGAATAATGCCTAATGTGATGCCTTCCTCTATGCCCAATATCAGCACGCCTATTAAAGTGACCAACTCGGCTATGCCGTCGCCACGGTCATATCGCCATGTGTTGATGATGTGCCTGACTCTTACCAAGCGGTAAATGGCCATCAAAATAATAGCGGCCAATGCGGCTTTGGGAATCCGCTCGAACCAGGGGCTGAAAAAAATCACCGCCAATAACAAAATAAACGCGGCAACGATCATGGCCATTTGGGTTCTGGCACCGGCAGAAAAATTGACCATAGTCCGACTGAACCCCCCTGCCACCGGCATGCCACCGGAAACTGCCGCAACCAGATTGGCAACGCCCAAAGCAATCAGTTCTTTATTGGGGACAATTTTTTGCCCCCGCAAGTTGGCGGTCACTTTGGCAATGGCAATACTTTCCACATAGGCGATAAAGGCGATAAAGGCACTGTCAGGCAGCAATATGTACGCCGGTTTGGCTTCAATAAAACCGATGGCCAATTCGGGCAAGCCCACCGGCACTTGGCCCACTAAAGCGACCTGTTGCTGCCCCAAATTGAAATAAGCCACTGCTACAGTCGCCATTACCACGGTCAGTAACGGGCCGCATTTGCTGATAGCAGTCAACAGTGTCAAATTGACACGGGCATGTTTAAGCAACACCGTCAGGGGCTTGCCAAAAAACACCAATAGGGACAAGCATCCAGCACCCATCATCAATGTATAAGTGTTGGCACTATCCAGCCAGGTGCGGTAGCAATCAGCATTCAGCCCACAGTCAGGTGGTTTTAGACCAGCCAATTGCGGCAATTGGCTGGCAATGATCAATAATGCAGCACCACTGGTAAATCCTGCCAGCACAGGGTGGCTGATAAAATTCACCAGTCCGCCCATTCTCAGTACGGCCATGCATAACAGGATAACACCCACTTCCGCTGATAGGATCAGCGAGTTTTGTACTGGGTTGCCCAAAACACTGACTTCGGGGGTTGCCAAGACACTGGCGACCATAATTGCGGCGATGGATACCGGCCCAACCGACAAGGTGCGGCTGGTGCCCAATAAAGCATAAGCAACAGGCGGCAAAATGCTGGCATATAACCCCAACTGCGGCGGCAAACCAGCCAAAATGGCATAGGCAATGCCCTGCGGAACCAATAAAATGGCGGTGATGACCCCAGCAAACAAATCACTGCTGAAATCATTACGGCCGTAATTTTTTAACTCCGCCAATAGCGGAAAATGCCTGCTGATGTTGGGCGGTTTGTGGATGATGTCTGTCATGTTTCCTGGGTAAGTTATAATATTTGAACAGAACTAAAAATCCGTCTGGCTATCTGCAGTTATCAAAATACCTCTAGTGGGTATAAATGGCTCTGGCAACTACACTGCCAATCTTTCGCTGACCGGCCCGGCAAAACCGGCAGAGTATGCCGCCTTACCGAGCTATGTTTTACGCTAAGCTTTTTTTACAAAACGCTTGGCATACCTTTCCAAATGCGGCAGATCAATGCGCCAACCTTTCAGCATGATATGCCAGTAAAGCCAGGGGAAACCAGTCGTTTTACCCCACCACCAAAAGCGGCGGTTTTTGCGCGGATCCAGCAATGGGAAGGACGGTGTTATTTTTCCGCCATAAGAAAATTCCGCCAGCATCACAGTGTCCAACGATGTGGTCAACGGGCAAGAACCATAGCCATCATAGCTATGACGGGGCGGGTGACCACCCATCAGCGCCAATATGTTATCGACCACAACCGGCACTTGCTTACGTATGGCGGCGGCCGTTTTGGCATTGGGTGTGGAACCGGCATCACCCAGACCAAAAATATTAGCGTAGCGGTTATGCTGCAAGCTGTTTTCGTTGACATCAACCCAGCCCGCAGCATTTGCCAACGGGCTGTTTTTGATAAAATCAGGGGCGCTTTGTGGTGGTGTGACGTGGATCATGTCGAAATTTTTGTTGACCGTCTGGCGGTTGCCTTCGGCATCGGTCACCTCAAATGTAGCCGTTTTGTTATCACCGTCGATAGCCACCAAATTACAATTAAAATGGGTTTTAAGGCCATAATCGGCAACCACCTCCGTTAAGGCTTCCGCAAAGAAAGGCACACCAAACAAGCTTGGGGTGGCTGTGCATAGCTCCAAGGAAAACTTATCCAAGATACCTTTTTTGCGCAACCGGTCTGCCGTCAAGTACATAATTTTTTGCGGCGCACCGGCACACTTGATGGGCATTGGCGGTTGTGTGAACAAAACCGTGCCTGATGTTAAGGTTTGCAGGCATTGCCAAGTATATTCCACCGTTTCTGGCGAATAATTGCTGCATACTTGGTTTTTGCCTAAGGTTTCAGACAACCCCTGCACCTTATGCCAATCCAATTGCAAGCCCGGACAAACCACCAAGTAATCGTACCCCAGCACTGCGCCGGAATTTAGCAGCACCGTGTTGTCATCTGGGCTGAACGCTGTCACCGTATCCTTAATCCAGCTGACCGAAGCCGGAATCAAATCCGCTTCGCTACGCAGCGTTTGCCGCAAGGTATATGCACCGCCGCCGACCAAGGTGAAGCCTGGTTGGTAATAATGTTTTTCAGACGGTTCAATAAGGCCAATGCCTATATTGGCATTGACTTTACGCAAATTGTTGGCAATGGAAACGCCTGCCGCGCCACCGCCCACAATCAGGACGGGATAGTGTTGTTGGGCCATGAAATCCTCCAGCTCATAATGGGTTATTCTAGTATTGTTGTTAAGGGCCGGCTACTGTCAACCAGGCAATAGCAGCGACCCTATACCTTTTCACCTAAAATGGCTAAACTGTCAACATCAAACTAGCTAATAAAACCCATTACTGGTGCTTGGCCTGCTCAGCCGACGCTTTTTTGCCAAGCCTCAATCCCACCCGCCATAGATAACACGCTGTTATAACCAAGATTTTGCAAAGTTTGCGCGGCTAATGCCGAGCGTCCGCCGGTTTTACAATACAGCAATACTGTTTTGGATTTGTCGGCCAGTTCGGGTAATGCCGCATATTTGAATTCCAGCACGCCCCTTGGCAGCAACAGGGCATCATCGATGTGCGCCTGTGCAAATTCGCTTTCCTCACGGACATCCAACAATACGATATTGCCTTCTTTCAGCAATTGCCGGGCAGCCTCGACACTGACTTCTGTAATCTGTTGCTTGGCAGCAGCAACCCAATCCTGTGGGGTTGTTCGGGTGCGCACGGGATGTGCTATCTCCCGCTCGGCAATGGCATCTTGCCGTTCATTTTCATCTAAGCCACAGTAGCGGTTGGCAGGTATGGCCTGATCAATCAACCGTGGCTTAGGCAAATCCAAGCCATTCATAATGGCAATAAATTGCTCGCGGCTTTTACCCGCCAGACGCGGATTGGTTTCCCGCTCTTGAATAATGCTGCTGACCCAGCGGCCTTGGTAATCGTGCCCCGGATAAACCAGTGTCTCATCGGGCAAGGTGAACAGGCGCTGGGTGATGCAGTCGTAGAGTGCGCCAGCATCGCCGCCCTGAAAATCAGTGCGCCCACAACCGCCTATCAATAAGGCATCGCCCGTAAAAAGGCGGTCACGCCACAGATAAGATAGGCTACCTGGGGTGTGTCCCGGGGTTGCTATCACTTTTACACGCTCGCCACTGCCAAATTCAAATACATCACCGTCTTTTATTTGTATGTCGGCATTGTCAGCCCCGCACAATTGGCTGACCGCAGTTTGCGCCCCCAAACGTTGGCGCAATAAACCGCTGGCGGTGATATGATCGGCATGAACGTGGGTTTCCAGTGAGTATTTAAGCCGCAACCCTTGTGCTTCAAACAAAGCCAAATAATTGTCCAGATGGGTGTTGACCGGATCGATAATGATGGCCTCAGCACCTAAAGGGTCAGCAATAAGATAGGTGTAAGTCCACGTTTCCGGGTCAAACAATTGTTTAAAAATCATGGTGCTGCTCCTAATAAATGATGTGATCGGCTGATAACGCGTAACAAAAATAAACTGCTTATTAAAACATAGCAATGGTCATGCCATTTAAATAATTTTCTTATCGCCATGTTTTTTAATATAAAAATTTATGGGCGTCATTCTATCATGTTTCATATATACAACATGAAACATTGTAGTGAAACAACCCGTGTTTCAATGAAACACGGCGGCGAATACCGGCATGGTTGTAAACAATCTGCCGCATTGCCTGTCGGCATTGTATAATGGGGCAGATAATAATATCTGGACTCCTACTTTATTCATTCGCGTAAACAGGCTGTTAGTGTATTGCCAAACAGCTTGCAAAAGGGGAATCCCTGCCCATCACCTTTTTTAGGCGTGCTGTTATGCTGTTATGTTTGACTATTTTAAAATCTGGCTATGGCTGGACAAGGCGCGCCACTGTGCCAATCCTAAAACTTTTGGCTGCAAAAAATGGCCTAGGCAAAATAACAGCCCGACTGCTGTTGCTGTCATTGCCTATGGCAGCTGCATGGCCGGAAGACCAACCCACAGCAGCGAACGCCATCAGTAAAGCAATCACCGGTATTATCAGCAGCAAACAACACGCTTACCTGACCCCTTCCGACTTCACCCATCGCCAAGAAGACTTGGATACCCTGTACCAACATAACAATTACCAGTTGCTTTGGTTAAATAAGCCAAATTCCACACAGTTGGCGGCAGACTTGGTGCAAGTGCTGCAAAATGCGGCAAACGATGGACTAGAGCCTGATCGCTATAGCAGCCATGCGTTGGCAGAGCAATTGCCCGCCAGCTTGGCTTTGCCTGTTGATGCGCATAGCCAACTGGCCTTATACGATACGGCACTCAGCCTGTCCTTGCTGCGTTATTTGCATGACCTCCACTATGGCAGGGTCAATCCGCAAGGCATCAATTTCAACCTCAAGCCTAGGGAAAAGAAGTCCCTTGATTTGCCCGCGTTGATGCTTGCGGCGGCACAGCAAGGCAATGTTGCCCAACTGCCCAGCAGTGTTGAACCTAAACGACAGGGCTACCAGCAACTTAAATCAGCTTTGCTGCAATATAAAAAACTCGCCAGCCAAACTACACAGCTACACTTGAGTGACAAAGCCATCCGCCCCGGCGAAACCATGGTCGGCCTTGCTGATTTAAAGCGTTATTTGCAGGTGTCGGGCGATATGCAGGAAGAGGCCCAGGATGCCGCTGAAACAACGGGCTTGTATACTGATGCGGTGGTTGAGGGGGTCAAGCATTTCCAACGGCGGCATGGCCTGGAGGCCGACGGCATATTGGGCAAAGGGACTATTGCCGCGTTGAACGAGCCACTGGCGCAAAGGGTGACGCAAATTGAACTGGCAATGGAGCGGTTGCGCTGGTTGCCTGAAGCCAGCCCAGTGCGTTCTATTGTTGTCAACATCCCCGCTTTTCAGCTATCGGTGTTTGATGATACGGGCATAGCCAACCCTAAGCTGGCCAATATGCGCGTAGTGGTGGGCAAGGCATTAAAGAATGAAACGCCAGAGCTTATGGCGGACATGAGCTTTATTGATTTCATGCCCTATTGGAACGTGCCTTATAATATTGTCAAAACTGAAATATTGCCAAAACTCGCACAAAACCCAAGCTATTTGGGTCGGGAACAGATGGAAATTGTCACCCCGTCGGGTGTGCTTCCGGTCAATTCGGCAAGTCTTAGCCTAGTCAAGCAAGGCAGTGCCCGGATACGCCAAAAACCGGGCGGCAAAAACGCTTTGGGTAAAATAAAATTCATGTTCCCCAATAAGGACGATGTATATTTGCACGATACCCCAGCCAGCGGCCTGTTTAGCCGCACACGCCGCGATTTCAGCCATGGTTGCGTCAGGGTCGCCAACCCGCAAGCATTGGCGGAGTTTGTGCTGGCTGGCCAATTGCCACCGGATGCCATTAAAAAAGCGTTGGACACGCCCAAAAATCAGCGGGTTATTTTAAAAAGGCCGATACCGGTGCTGTTTTATTATTCAACCGCTTTTTTCGACCAGCAAAACTCACTGGTTTTCTATCCTGATATTTATGGGCGTGATGCATTATTGACAGAAGCATTGAAGAACAACGCGGATTTGCCCGATCAAGCGCTATTTGCCAACGCCCCCGGACAACAGCCGACAGCCACGCCCCCTAACCACAATGATGCCACCCCATCATCCAGCCCATTGGACAAACCGCTGGCTGCCGCCCTGTAAGGCGAAGCGAAAAACGCGGGGGGGCTGCTACCAAACCCTGATATCGCCAGTGTCCAAATGAACAAAGTTGGCATCAGGATAGTAACCCACCCCACCTCTGGACAAGGCCACAGCGGCATCTCGTATCAGGCATGAGGACACACCTTCAAGGCGGATATCGATGGCACGGCCTTGCATGTGCAAACTGTTTTTGGCTACTCCATAACTTTGCCTGCGCAAATAGGCGTTGGTGTCTGGCGAACGGTAACCAGAAATGATGTGGAAGGGTTTGCTGGAGGGCAATACTTTTTTTAGTTCATGCAATTGATCCAATAATGCCGGGTCAATCGGATGGGAAGTGTTGCTATGATAATCACGCAACAAATGGTTAAACGCCTCTAGGGCATCGGTAATAAAACGGCCATCTTCATAATAAACACATTTTAAGGATTCACCGGTATTGGGGTTATGAAGGGCAAGTTCTTTATAGATACTTTGCCTAGGGCGGGTAGGCGGCTTGTGGGGTACTGCTGAGGGGCGGGCATAGACATGATGGACAGTGGCGGAAACCACACCAGACGACGCCCCCAACACCGCCAAAGAACCGACAGCCACGTTTTTTAAGAACCGCCTTCTTGATGATAGCGTACTGGACGCTTCAATAACTGCAGTTTTACAGGTTATGCCATTCATAGCCATTATGCCAATAAACAATACAGGGCTATAGTGCATAATTTATCTTAAAACAGGCTTAAGCTGTGTGCCTTCCGTTTGGTCAAATCCACGAACGGGTCAAGGTAGCCGCTCACCTGCCCAAATAAGAGGCCAGCAGCTCGCCGGACTGGTTGATTTTTTGTGCAGTGCCTTCATCACTGATTGTGCCATTTTCCAGTACATAGGCATAATCAGTATATCTGAGTGCCACGGCGGCGTTTTGTTCGGCAACCAAAAAACTCACCCCATGGTTATCCCGTAGGTTTTTGATGATTTCAAATATCTCTTCAACAATTTGCGGCGCCAAGCCCATGGAAGGTTCATCAAGCAGCACCAGTTTTGGATCGCTCATCAGGGCACGGCCTATAGCCACCATTTGCTGTTCACCGCCGGAGGTATAACCAGCCAGACTTTTGCGGATTTTCTTCAACCTAGGGAAATAGCCATAAATATTATCAAGCTGTGCGTTCAGTTTAGCCTTGGAGGGCCGATGTATATAGCCTCCTGTCAGCAAGTTTTCTTCGACTGACAAATGCTGGAAACAGTGCCTGCCTTCCAATACCTGCACCAAGCCTTGTTTGACCAGCCGGTGCGGTGCACTGTGGTTGACCACCTCGCCCAAATATTCAATCTGCCCATCGGCTATTTCGCCGCGCTGGGCATGTACCAAACCGGAAATGGCCTTGAGGGTGGTGCTTTTGCCAGAACCATTGGCCCCCAGCAGCGAAACTACGCTGTTGGCGGCCACTTCCAGCGAGATATTCTTAACCGCCAGAATGACTTGCTCATAGATGACTTCGATATTTTTGATACTTAATAACGGCGTGGCTGACATATTCGGTTCCTTGGGCTTATGGCCCCCTTAACCCTTAGCGGGCTACTGGAAGAATGCCGCACAGACACGAAGTGTCCACCCCGCACCTGTGCAGTCAGGTTAAGATAGTTTAAGACTCTTTAGAACAATCGCGCGGCGTGATGCCTTTTTCTTTGGCGTATTTATGGGAAGACTCTTCAATGATCGGGCGCAACAAATCACGGTCTGCTTGCACCCAATCGGAAATCACATTCCATTTGCTGCCATCCCATTGTTGGAAGCGCACCGCGCCGCCGCCTTCATGGTCTGAGCATGTCAGTTTAAGCGGCTGCACCAACCCTAACGCCCCCAATTCAGCCAAGCGTTTGTCATCCAAGTGGATATGTTCAAAGCCCCAGCGGACCTCTTCGCCAGTCAGCGGACGTTTGCCGTATTTTTCTTGCGCCACGCGCACCGCTTCCACGTTCAATATGCCATTGACCACACCCAGGTTGTAATAAACCGTGCCAAAACGTTTGGCATCTTCCAAATTGCCCTTACTGGCTTTTATGACATATTTGTCAATATCCTGCAAAACCGGAAAATTAGTGCCTGAAGGGTGGGTGGTGATAGAAATGAAGCCCTTGGCTGCGTTGCCTGCTGGCGCGGCATCGTCTTCTGAATTGCTCCAAATATTGCCTATAATATGGTCAGCAGGGAAGCCGGTTTTTTGCGCGGTTTTTAACGCCACCGGATTCATAACCCCCCAGCCGCGCAAGATCACCCAATCAGGTTTAATGCGGCGGATATTCAACCACTGCGATTGTTGTTCGTTGCCAGGATGCGGCACTTCCAGCAGGGTCAATTTAAAGCCATACTTTTTCGCCAGCAGCTCCAGAATGCCGTTGGTTTCTTTGCCGTAAGGCGAGCCATGGTACAAGGTGACAATTTTTTTGCCTTTGAGCTTTTCCAGCCCACCGGATTCAGTGCCGATATAATTGATAATGGCGGACACTTCGCTGTACGGGTTTAATTGCAGCGGGAAAATATACGGGAATACGCTACCGTCGGTGGAGTCGGTGCGTCCGTGGTTAATGGTGATCAACGGCAACTTGTCGGCGGTTGAGCGGTCTAGCGTGGCGTAAGCAATACCGACTGACAACGGGTTAGTGGCTGCGGCAGGGGCGCCGTTTAAGCCGTGTTTGAGACGTTCATAACATTCCACGCCTTTTTCCACCACATATTCCGTTTCGCACTCGCTCCAAGTCAGTTTAACATTATTGACACCGCCCTCTTTTAAATTGACATATTGCAAGTAGTCGATGAAGCCGCCAAAAAAACCGCTGCCACCAGCCGCATAAGGGCCGATACGGTAACTCTGTAACGGGAAATATTGTTCCCCGTCAGCACGGGCGTTTGGGCTGGTGGCTACTAAAGCCAAATTAAGCGCTAGCACTAATCCGGCGCATTTATTTATATTTACTTTCATGGTTAATACCTCTTTTTGGATTAATAAACATCAGTTAACAACTTCTACAACAAAAAAACTGGCTTTTAATGGCTCCAGTAACGCAACGGCCAGACCCGTAGCTGTTGGGTAAAGGTCTGCCAAATACTGGCGAGTCCGTTGGGTTCTTTAATTAGAAAACCGATGATCAGCATTCCGAACACGATTTTCTGGAAATTTTCCAAATGCCCCGAATCCATGACACCCACCAACAAACCGTTGGCGATATGCGACATCAGCACTGGAAACAGCACAATAAAGGCGGCGCCTAAAAAATTGCCCAAGATGCTGCCCATACCACCAATAATGATGATGAACAGTATCTGGAATGAGCGGTTAATATCGAACCCATGCGGCTCAACTGTACCCAGATAAGTGAAGGCCCATAACGAACCGGCAATGCCCAAGTAAAATGAACTGATGGCAAAGGCTAATAATTTGGTTTTGGGGATGGCGATGCCGATCACAGCGGCAGCAGTGTCCATATCGCGTACCGCCATCCAGTTTCTGCCCAACTCGCTGCGCACAATGTTCGCCGCCAGCAGGCCAAGTGCCGTCACGATGGTCAAAGTCAACAAATAGCGTCCGGCGGGCGAACTTAGGTCAAGGCCAAAAACATCCAGCGGTGGGGCGGTGATCACCCCTGACGAGCTGTCATTGGAAAACCAAGCAAAGTTGGTAAACACCCATTGCACAAAAAACTGCGCCGCCAAGGTTGAGACCAGCACATAAAAACCTTTTATTTTTAAACTGGGCAACCCAAAAATAACGCCGGTCAGCCCAGCGACCACACCACCTAACAAGATGCTGAGCAAAAATGGCAAGCCTTCCACCCGCAAATTAAAGTTATAGGCGGAAAAAGCCCCCACTGCCATAAAGGCCGCCGAGCCTAGCGACAACTGTCCGGCATAGCCAGTAAGAAAATTCAGCCCCATACCCGCTAAGGACAACACCAGAAAAGGGATTAGAATGGCACTAAACCAATAGTCATTACCGCAATAAGGCACTAACACGAAAGCTGATGCCAATAGCAAATAAAACCCTATCCTGTCCTGACGTAGCCGAAAAAGACGCTGGTCTGCCCGATAATGGGTGATGAATTGTCCCGCTTCACGATACAACATGACGCTCTCCTTTAAACACGTTCTATTTGACGTTCGCCGAACAAACCGGCGGGCCTGACCAGTAGGAACAGCATAGCCAAGACGTAGGGGAACCAGTTTTCAATGCCCCCACCCAGATAAGGCCCTATGAATATTTCTGCGAGTTTTTCCGAAGCCCCGATAATCAGGCCACCGACAATGCAGCCAGTAATGGAGGTGAAACCGCCGATGATTAACACCGGCAAGGCTTTCAGCACCACCAGCGACAGCGAAAACTGCACACCCAAGCGGGCACCCCATAGCAAACCGGCCACCAAGCCGACAAAACCGGCCACCCCCCAAACAATCAGCCAGAGCCGTTGTAAATTGATGCCCACAGCCAAGGCCGCCAACGGGTCGTCCGCTACCGCCCTAAGGGCTATGCCGGTGCGGGTTTTGTTGAAAAATAACGACAGGATGATGACCAACGAACCCGCCACTGCCGAGGCAAACAGGTCGAATTGCGACAACAACAGGCCAAGTACTTCAAAAGGTTCATCATTAATTCCCAGATCAAGACCGTGTACTTGAGCGCCCCAGAGCGACTGCGCCAAGCCTTCGATGATATAACTCAGCCCCAGCGTCGCCATAAACAGGGTGATCGGCGAGCGGTTGACCAGCTTACGTAATACCCAGCGCTCTATGACCCAAGCCAACACCAGCATAATCAACAGGGTCAACACAAACGCCAGCCAGAATGGGTAGCTGCGTTCCAGTAAACTGACAAAAGTCAGTGCAGAAAACAGCACCATAGAACCTTGGGCAAAGTTAAAAACGCCGGACGCTTTATAGATCAGTACAAAGCCAATGGCGACCAAGGAATACATGACACCGGCCAGTAACCCGCCCACTAAAACTTCAAAGAAAAAACTCATGGTGATTGCTCCGGTTAATGTTGAGTGCCCAAATAGGCGGCTATGACTTGCGGGTTTTGGCGCACCTCTTCAGGCTTACCATCACCAATTTTTTTACCGTAATCCAGCACTACAACATGATCGGACAGCGCCATCACCACGCCAATATCATGTTCAATCAACACAATGGTAGTACCGAACTCGCGTTGCGTAGCAAGGATAAAGCGGCTCATTTCTTGTTTTTCCTCAGTATTCATGCCTGCCATCGGTTCATCGAGCAGCAACAGCTTGGGTTCAGCCGCCAATGCGCGGCCCAGTTCCACGCGTTTTTGCAGACCGTATGGCAAATTGCCGACCACGTTATTGCGCCACGGCTGGATATGCAAAAACTCGATGATTGCTTCGGCCTTTTTTCTTTGCCGCACAGCTTCCTGTGGTGCCCGGCCCAGATTGAACACCTGTTCCAACCAGCTGCTGCGGACATGCAGGTTGCGGCCGGTCAGCACGTTATCCAAGACACTCATGCCCTTGAACAAGGCAATGTTTTGGAAAGTGCGGGTAATACCCCGTTCCGCGGCATGATGCGTTTGCATAATGTTGAACGTTTCGCCGTTATAGCTGATAGCCCCTTCATCAGGCCGATAGACACCGTTGATGACATTGAGCAGCGAGCTTTTGCCCGCACCATTGGGGCCAATCAAGGCACAAATTTCACCGGGCTGCACGGCAAAACTGATATTAGTGATGGCTTTAACGGCTTTGAAAGACAACGAGATGTGTTCCAACTGCAACAAAGGGGGCGGTGACAATGGCTGCGTTGTGTTCATTAGCTGATTCCCTGAGTAACTGAAAAATGTGCGGTCAAGCGGCTGTGGCAGTCATGTCCGGCTGGCGTGCTAATGCCCACCGTCTCCCAAGCAGGGGCATCCGGCCAGTTTCTGATATTGATACCTAGAGACTGAAAGAATTGTTCGGACGACTCAGGCAACGCCTCGCCGATCAGTAATGGCACGCGAGTACGGCTTAAGCCAATAACATCTTGCAATGGCCGGATAATCAGGCCGTAGGCCACCGCTTTCCGTAATGGTGAGGACTTTGCCGAGGTGGCAAGCGACCAGTCCAACAAAGCCCGGCGCCATGTTCCCGTCAGGGGCAACCGCGCTTTCACTAAGGACTCCAAGCGTTGGTAAGTCGAGCTAGTGCCAGCCACCAAGGTCGGCCCCAATTCGCGTCGGTCACTGTCACGGGTGTTTATGTTTTCAGGAAAATTGAGTTTGAACCCTGCCTGCAACCAAGGGGCCAACAGATATTTCAGATGTCCGCTGGCGGCAAAGGCGCGGGCCGCCAACGCTTCTTCCCGTTCGGTCAAAGTTTCCAGCTCGATCAGCAAACGCCCTTGGGTCAACAACTTTTTGTGGCTCAATTTCTTCCTTTCGACCCGTTGTCGCGGATTAAGCCGGTAAAACACAAAGGCATCGTTAGCTGCTCCACCGATAGGCGGCTGATAAAAATGGTTGTTGCTGAGGTTGATCAATCCGGCATAGGGCTGCAAAATGCTCCGTTGATAAGTGGCCAGACCACGCGCATCAGCGTAGATGATCAGGGCTTGCCCTAATCCTTGTTGTTGCAGCAAGTCAACTTGAGACTGCCCTTCAGCAAATACAAAAGCCGGTTGCAACTGCTGCAATAAAGCCAAAAATTCGGCATTATGGCTCTCATTGTCCAATGGCGCAGATACGCCGCCCAACCAGTGCGCCGCCAGCGACAACAGCAACGCTTCTGGCCTTGGGTTAGAAAGTAGGTACAGCGTGTCGCCTCTGGCAAAGCCATGGGCCTTCAAGGCCGACACCAGTTGTAGGGTTTCATGCTGTATTGCCCGCCAGGTTTTTTCCTCCCAGACCCCCAACCGTTTATGCCGCATGGCAATCTGGGTCGGACGGTGGCTGGCCTGAAAATTTAACCATTCCGGTAAAGTATCTGCGCTCATGACATGACTCTGCGGTTAGATGGACTATCAGGCGGGTAATGCGGCTTGCTGTGCTTGCAACTGCTGTGCTTCCAATTCGCGCACCAACGGCAGGACTTTTTCACCGAAGTAAGCCACTTCTTCTTGGAAATGCAGAAAGCCGGACAGTATCAAATCAACGCCGATGGCTTTCAGCGCCACAATGCGCTCGGCAATCTGTTGCGGGGTGCCGATCAGGTTGGTTTTGAAACCATCGTTGTATTGCACCAAATCTTCAAACGTGGATTTGGCCCAATTGCCCTCACCTTCCGGACTGGCAGCCCCCGCCTGCTTGACTTCATGACCAAAAGCATTGACCGCTTCAGGGTTCGCTTTGTCGATAATCTCCGCCAGCACGGCCTTAGCTTCTGCCTCAGTGTCGCGGGCAATGATGAAGGCATTCACACCAATTTTGACGTGATGCTTGTGCGCTGCCGCTTTGCTTTTGATGTCATCAATTTGCGCCTTGATGCCGTCCACGGTGTTGCCGTTGGTGAAATACCAATTGGACACCCTTGATGCCATATCCCTAGCGGCACGGGAGCTACCACCCTGAAAAATTTCAGGATGCGGCTGTTGCAACGGCTTGGGTTTTAAGGTGAAGTTATGGAAACGGTAAAAATCGCCGCTATAGCTAAAATTATCCGTCGTCCAAATGCCTTTCAGCACGTCGATAAACTCTTCAGACCGGCGGTAACGCTCGTCATGCTCCAACCAAGGCTGACCAATGGCTTGAAACTCCCCCTTAAACCAACCGGAAACCACATTCACGGCAATGCGCCCGCCCGTTAAAATGTCAATGGTGGTCAATTGCTTGGCAACCACCACCGGATCCCAAGGCCCTGGCAGGATAGCTGCAATCACTCTTAGCTTAGTAGTAGCCGCCAGTAAAGCATGGGAAAATGACACTGATTCGTGTTGATATTCCGCGCCATAACCAGCGGTGAAACGGATTTGGCTAAGCGCGTATTCAAAACCGCTCTGCTCCGCAATTTGCGCCAACTTGCGGTTATAATCAAAATCATAGCTAGTGCGTTGCTCAATGTTGCTGACAATCAGCCCGCCGCTGACATTGGGTACCCAATAGGCGAATTTTATTTTTTCTGAACTCATAATTAATCTCTCAGTAAAGTTAACGGGGGGGTAAAGCGTTAGTTTTTAGAATCATTTATTGCCGGGACTTAAAAAACGGCAAGGCTCTGCTGACAGCCAAGTCAATCCGTTCATCCAAGCTCTTGCTGTCAAGTTTGTAATCAACAAATTCCGATTCGGTTGCATACACACCCACCGGTAAGGTCAATGCCTGGAAAAAACTGAACAAGGGGCGGAGCTGGTGGTCAATAATCAACGCATGTCTATCACTGCCACCCGTGGCAGCCAACAGCACAGGCACATCCAGCAAAGCATTCTGGTCAACCAAGTCGAACAGATGCTTAAAAATACCGGTATAAGTCGCCCGATAGACCGGGGTGGCCACCACTAACACATCAGCTGATTCTATAGCGGCAATATCAGCTTGGATGGCTTCGGGCAGCTCAGTACGGCTAGCGGTTGCCCCCAGTGGTGCGCTGATCTGGCTAAGTTCGATTAAGTGCAAATCAATGGCTATGGCCTGATTGATACGGCTGGTGATTTCTTCAAGCAATGCGGATGTTCTTGATGGTTTGCCGGCACCGCCTGACACTGCGGTTATTTTTAATTTATTGCTCATAATAGCTCCTGATTATCATTGGGTTGGTTAATCAGTTATCAATCAAGATAACCTTTATAGTAAATATTGCAGGTATTGTGCCAATTTATTTATAATTAAATTTCAATTGCTTAGTTATATGGTTTTGTTTTACGATGTTGAATATTTTGCAAGATGCTGCTGCATTGCTGCACTGGCAGCATTTCTTAGTAATGATATTCGGAGATAAAATAGGCCGCAGGTAAAATAATGGGGGTTATTTAAAAAGGCTGGCAATTACGTTGGCTCAAATAATTTACCGTTATTATTAATAACCGAGGTAAGCAGCCATGCATTTATTTGGTTTTTATAAGCGATTGGGAAAGGCAAAACGGGATGTTCCCTTCGACTTCGCTCAGGGAACGTACGGCAATGCTTCATAGACAAAGTGCGTTGGCTAGACGTAATCGAAGCATATTGACTGAATGTAGCCGAAGCCCGGGCTTCCTGTGTAGGAGCGTGGCCATGCCTTCGATAACCCACTGCCACTATGGAACAATGGGGGGGTAATGGCTTTTATTGATTTAGGTGGTTATTTTCAACAGTCGCGCGGCGGTTTTATAAAATAACTGCTCCAATAACGCCTCATGAAAACCCAACGCGGCAAAATCATCGACAGTTTGCTGCATATCACGGAACGGGTATGAAGAACCAAACAGGAATTGCCCGCTTAAAAAGCTATTGGCGGCTTCCACATAGAGTTGGCTGCCTGGCTGGAAAAGATACATGTCCGGCACCAGATAAATATTGTCATAACGAAATGCCGCGCCAACAATTTCGTTGACAAAAGGGTAATAGCCATGAAAACAGATAATGTTCAATAACGGGTATCTTCTCGCCAACCTTGCCAGCGCATTGGGATGGGCATAATCAAAATCCGGTGTAGTCGGGCCGCTCATTAAACACACCGGCACATCGTGATAGATACAGGCTTCATAAACCGGATAAAAAATAGGATCATCAGCCTGTAAGGCCGGTTCAGCAAACCCCGGTTCGATATTAATGGCCTTAAAACCGAGCTGTTGGATAACCCGATCAATTTCTGCCAAGGCATTTTGCTCACCACGGGCTTGGATATCTACAGAACCAATACCGATGAATTTAGAGCTTTTGGCGACCAAGTCGGCAATGGTGTTGTTGGCAATACTAAGGCTTGGCGTTTCCCTGCCGACCACTACCGCCTGATCAATACCTGCTCGTTCGATTTCAGCCAAATACCCGCCCAGCGTATAAGAACGGGTAAAGTGTTCGGTATCTTTTGAACCGACCCGCTGGTTCAGCCATTTGGCAGTGGCGTAGCCTGCCGTACCCGGATTGGCCCCGAAAAAATCATGCAGGAATGCAGGCCGATTTCTCATATCAATTATTTTTGGCATGGTTTTTCTCTATTTTATGGGTTAGCTGTAAAAACTGGGGGTCGGATAATTGCCGTTCAAAGCCCAATCGCCCAAATCTTTTAATTTATAGTCAACCGGATCGTGCAGGGTATAGACGCGCAAATTTCTCCAGAACCGATCCATACGCAATTTTGCCGTTGTGGCACGGGCACCCGACACCTCAAATATCCGCGAGGTGACATCCAGACCGGCCTTAGTGCTATTGACCTTGGCGGAAAACACTGCCAAGGCCACTTCGGCGCGTTCAGTTTCGGTCAACAGCAATTGTTTCTGCCAAGCCCTGTCCAACAGCGCCGCCGCTTTATCCGCCAAAGCCCTCGCGGCATCGATACTCGACCAGAACTCGCCATAATGCAAAAGGGTGAACGGGTCTTCGGTAATATTTTTAGCCAATGAGCCTGACCATAAGCGCGAATTGCTTCGCGTGTATTTCACTGCTTCCTGTAATGCCCCCTCAGTGATGCCCAGATAAATATTGGTAAAAATCAGTTGCGCCACCAACGACCTAAGGCTGGAAAACGGCGAGCTTAAGGGGCCGGGGTTAATCAGCAATTCCGATTCCTCTACCTTAAGATTGCGGAATTCGACGCTGCCACTGTCAGTTTGGCGTTGCCCCATGTTGTCCCAATCATCATGGATATAGATGCCCGCACGCTGAGTTGGTACAGCGGCAACAATAAATTGTTGGTTTTCGGCAGCCAGTGCCGACACTATCAGACGGTCAGAATCAGTGGCACCTGAGCAAAAGCTCTTAAAACCATTGAAAAGCCTATACTGGCCCGTGCTTGTGGCAATAGTCCGGGTGTCCAGCGGGTTAAGGGCATTACCCCACCATAGGTTCTGTTCGGCAGTTTCCTTAAACAACGCCTGCCATTGTTCTGCCGTGCCATATAAACGCACTGAAGCCAGCATTAAAAATTGAAAACCAAACACATGAGCCAAGGAACTGTCGGCGCGGGCAAAACTGCGGATGACTTGGTAAATCTCCGCCCAACTGGCCCCCAATCCGCCAAACTTTTGGGGTATCAACAGTTTTAGTAAATCGGTGCGGCGGATGGCTTGTCGTTGTTCCAACGGTGTACCGCCTTTAACATCACGTTCTGCGGCAGTTTCATAAAAATAGGCTGTTAACTGTTCGACTTGCTTGAGCAATTCAGCGGTTAAAGCCGTATTGACCTTTCCATGTTCGCCTATGGATGTCATAATTAAATCCTTATGGCAGCCTCTAGCTGCGGCTGTGCTATTTTGCCCGCACCGAACGGCCCGGTCAGATTGGTTTGTATGCCGGCTTCCGAAGCCTGTGGCAGTTCTATCGGCAACAAAGGAAACAGCAGCTCGGCAACCCGATAGGCTTCTTCCAAATGCGGATAACCCGAAAAAATAAAGTAATCAATACCCAGATTGCCATATTCCAAAATTCTGTCCGCCACTTCTTGCGGATTGCCAACCAAAGCAGTGCCGGCCCCCCCTCGCACCAGCCCGATACCGGCCCATAAGTTGGGTGCAACTTCCAGATTGTCCCGTTTGCCGCCGTGCAGTTCGGTCATTTTTTTCTGACCCACCGACTCAAAACCAGCGATTGCGGCTTGGGCGGCGGCAATGGTCTCGTCGGTCACATGCGATATCAGCCCATCAGCGGCAGCCCAAGCCTCGGCACTGGTTTCCCTGACAATAACGTGCAAGCGGATGCCAAATTTTACGCTGCGGCCCAGTTTGGCGGCTTCGGCGCGTACCCGGTTTATTTTTTCCGCCACTGCAGCGGGGGTTTCACCCCAACTTAAATACACATCGATATGCCGGGCACTTAGCGTTATGGCGACATCGGAAGAACCACCGATAAACAACGGCGGATAAGGTTTCTGGAAACTACCTGATGGCAGATTGGCTGCTTTGACCTTGATGAACTCGCCATCAAAATCCACCGTTTCGCCTTCCAGTACAGCTTTCCAAACCGTTAAAAACTCCCCAGCCTCGGCATAACGTTGGTCATGTTGCAAAAAACTGCCGTCGGCTTGTTGCTCAGCCGGATCACCACCCGCAACCACATTAATCAATAGCCTGCCGCCGGAAATCCGATCCAGTGTTGAGGCCATACGGGCAGAAACGGTGGGGGAGGTGAAACCCGGACGCAACGCCACCAGAAACTTTAGCTGCTTGGTCAGATTGATCAGTGATGCCGCAGTGACCCAAGGGTCTTCACAAGCCCGTCCTGAAGGCACCAAAACACCTTTAAACCCCAAGTTATCAGCCGCCTGGGCGATTTGTTTAAGATAGGAATGGGTCACCGGCCTGACACCGACATCGGTGCCCAAATAGCGGTTATCCCCATGCGTCGGTAGAAACCAAAATATTTCCATAGCAATACCTCAAGAAAAATAATTACATTTAGGTATCAGCAAAGAACATGCCAGCATTTCACCTAGCCAAAATGGTGTTTCCAGCGGTTTTGTGGCAACAGACTGCTGGCTCAGCAGCGGTATTGCGCTGCCTCTGCTGCAACAGCGGCATTCTGGGATACCTATAAACAGCGTTGAAGTAAAAAATATCAGCCAAACTGATGGCTGGATTTTTCCGGGTAAACCGCTATGGCTGCTGTTGCTGCATCAGCAGCGGGTGTTGCTGGGCTGACCGTTATTAGGGGGGGATTTTGGATGCTGGATGGCTATTGGCTCTACGCGGACATAGCCAGCCGCTTCGGAATGGCCTATCCAATCCGTAAGGACACTGCTATAGGGGCTGATTTGGATAAGCTAACCGGATGTGCTTACCACCATACCCAATAAACTGGCACACTAATTGCTTATTTCAAACAAGCCCACATCTGGAAATAGCGGTGAACAGTAATATTTTTAGCCTTGACAACACCTTTATTGGCAATGCCATAGCAAATCCGCTGGATATTGCTAAAAATCTGGCAGGACAATTTGCACTGACAGCGGCGGAACGGGATTTTTTGGGCGGCACACCCAAGCTGGAACGTGACGAAATCCGTAACAGCGGCTTACTGGGCTTAATCATTCCAGAGGAATACGGTGGACTGGGAGCTGATTGGTTGCTGACCATGCTGTGCATTAGGGAAATCGCCAAAGCCGATAGCTCAATCGCTCATGTATTTGGGTTTCAACAGTTGATGCTAGCTACCGTGCGGCTGTTTTCCAAGCCTGAGCAATGGGAACGCTGGTTCAGGCAAACCGCCCAATTCAATTGGTTCTGGGGTAATGCCTTAAATCCATTGGACGACCGCTGTGTCGCCAAGTCTTACCCAGGGTGGTACGAGTTTTCCGGCCAAAAAAGTTTTTGTTCCGGCGCCACCGATTCTGAAATGCTGATTGTGTCTGCCAAAGCCAAGTCGGACGGGCAATTGCTGATTGCCGCCATACCCACCGGCAGGACGGGCATTACAGTATGCCAAGACTGGGACAATATCGGCCAGCGCCAGACCGACAGCGGCAGTGTCAATTTTGAGAAAGTCCGCGTGGAAGCCAATGAAGTGTTGTTGGAACCAGGCCCTTTAAGCACACCTTTCTCTTGTTTGCGACCGCTGGTGGCGCAATTGGTATTGACCAATATTTATTTAGGTATCGCCGAAGGGGCTTTTCAGGATGCCCGGCACTATACCTTGCATGAATCCCGGGCTTGGCATGCCTCAAACTTGGCTTCGCCCCAACATGACCCGTATATCCTTAATCATTATGGAAATTTTTTGGTGGGCATAGAAAGCACCCGAGTACTGTGCGATGTTGCCGCCGCTAAGCTGGACAGTGCTTGGGAAAAACAATCACGGCTTACCGAGGCTGAACGTGGCGATGTCGCCATTGCGGTCAGTATTGCCAAAGTACAAGCCACCAAGACCGGTTTGGACATTACCAACAACATGTTCGCGGTGATGGGGTCCCGCTCAACGCATGGGGGTTTGCGCCTGGATCGGCATTGGCGGAATTTAAGAACACATACCTTACACGACCCTTTGGATTACAAAATTAAGGAGCTAGGAGAATGGGCGCTGAACAAGTCTTACCCAACCCCGACGTTTTATTCATGAACAATTCGGCTAAGCATTTTTTTGATTATCAGCCTGAGCAGATGCTTGAGCAAAAAACCGAACCGGCGCGGATAGAGAAGCAGGCAAATTTACTGTCGCTGCCCAACCCCCATGAATTGACCACCTCTATCAGAGGCACAGCCCAAGTGTTTGAAGACCCCGTGTCGTTGGCACTGCTGAACCGGATCAAATTGATCGCCCCCAGTGATGCCAACGTGCTGGTCATCGGTGAGACCGGCACCGGCAAAGAGCTTATCGCCCGCTATGTGCATGAACTGAGCCATCGCAAAGACAAGCCGTTTGTTGCCGTCAACTGCGGGGCGTTTTCCGAAAGCCTGGTGGAAAGCGAATTGTTCGGCCATGAAAAAGGGGCCTTCACCGGGGCTTTTTCGACCAAAGTCGGTTGGTTTGAAGCCGCTAATACCGGTACGCTGTTTCTGGATGAAATCGGCGATTTGCCGTTGAGCATCCAAGTGAAACTGCTGCGCGTTTTACAGGAGCGTGAAGTGGTCAGGCTCGGGGCCAGAAAGCCAATTGCCATTGATGTCCGGCTGGTGGCAGCCACCAACGTTAGGCTGGAAGAAGCCGTGCTGGCGGGGCATTTCCGCGAAGACTTGTTTTATCGCCTACGGGTGGCCCATCTTGAACTGCCTAATTTAAGGAATCGTCCCGGGGATATTCTGCCATTGGCATATTTTTTTATATCGGAATACCGGCGCCGCTTAGGCTACAGTGAAATCACACTGGATGAAGAAGCCAAAAAGAAGTTACTGAAGCATTCTTGGCCCGGCAATATCCGCGAGTTGGAGAATGTCATCCATCATGCCCTACTGATCTGCAAAAACAATCTGGTGCGTAGTGAAGACTTGCAGTTATCCAGCATCCAATTGCAAAAGCCAAGGGAAGATTACGCCACCGGCAATGGTCTAGGTGTCGATGATCACCTGAACGATGCCCTGTATCACATGTTTGAGGACGGACGGGAAGATTTGTATGGTCATCTGGAAGAAACCATCATCAAAGCGGCTTATAACTATTGCCATAACAATGCCGCCCAAACCGCCAAACTATTAGGCGTAAGCCGTAATATCGTGCGGGCAAGATTGATTAAATTAGGCATGATTAGCGCCCTGAGATAATACGGCTTGAGGGTGTCAAGGGGGGCGGCATAGGCTGCTGCCAACAAAGCACCCTCCCAGCATCCCTTAAAGGCCGTTGCCTATCACCCCCATGCAAAACCAGCGCCTGTGCTGCAACCGCAGCAGCCATGTTACAAAGTGCTGCCCAGCCAGCATATCTTTCCAGTCATTTCATTATTAATCCATATCAATCATAGTGTTGTCAAGTGGCCTGATTTCTGCTGCATATCGCTGCAGGAACAGGCCAAAGTGGCTGGTCAGTATACCGTTGCCACGCCCTGCTCCTTGGATATTATTTGTTTTACTCAAACCAAAGGCTGCAAACAATGAAATTCGATAGTATTGAAACTGCCCTAACGGCGATACGCAATGGCGGCTTTGTGGTCGTGGCGGATGATGCCGGACGGGAAAATGAGGGCGATTTAATTATTGCCGCTGAAAAAATCACACCGGAAAAAATGGCCTTTTTGGTCAGGCACAGCAGTGGCGTGGTTTGCGTGTCATTAACTGAACAACGCATCGATGCCCTAGGGCTTGATCCGATGGTGGCCCGCAATACCGACCCGCACGGCACAGCTTTTACCGTTTCGGTGGATTTAAACAAAGGCACCAGCACCGGCATTTCTGCTGCCGACCGCAGCGCCACTATCAGGGCATTGGCGAACCCCCAAACCACGGCAGGTGATTTTGCCCGCCCAGGCCATGTGTTTCCGTTGCGGGCAAAAAAACATGGTGTGCTGGAACGGCCGGGGCATACCGAAGCGGCTGGCGATTTGGCACGCTTAGCGGGATTATCCCCCGCTGGTGTGTTATGTGAAATTGTCAACGATGACGGTAGCATGATGCGCGGGGAAGCGTTGCGGGCATTTGCAACGCAACACCAACTACCGTTTATCCATATCGCCGATCTTATCGCCTACCGGCGACGTAATGAAAAGCTGGTGGAGCAACTCTCCGAAGCCCGCTTGCCGACCGCCTCCGGCGTGTTTACTGCATACGTTTACCGCTCAATACTGGACGGTTCGGAACATTTGGCCTTGGTCAAAGGGAAAATAGCCGGGCAAAAAAATATTCTGGTACGGGTGCATTCCGAGTGCCTGACCGGCGACATCTTGGATTCTTTACGCTGCGATTGCGGTAACCAGTTGCAAATGGCCTTGGGCAAAATTGAACAAGCGGGATGCGGGGTGCTGGTTTATTTGCGCGGTCATGAAGGCCGCGGCATCGGCTTGGCGCATAAGCTCCGCGCTTATGAATTGCAAGACCAAGGCCGGGACACAGTGCAAGCCAATTTGGACTTGGGTTTGCCGGTCGATGCCAGAAATTACGATATCGGCGCCCAAATATTATGTGATTTGGGCGTGACCACCTTACGGCTAATGAGCAATAACCCCGCTAAATTTACAGAATTGGCGGGGTATCGGCTAAAAATAGTGGGGCGGGTTGCTTTGGAATCGACCCCTAACCGCGAGAATATCATTTATTTACGCACCAAATCCGAGAAATTAGGGCATTTGCTCAATTTAGGTGATAGCTGTTGCGATACCTTGTTGGGTTAATATAATTAGCCTGTCATAACAAGGTAATAGCTCCGGTTAATTAATAATGGCTACAGTGGTTAATCAGATTAACTTGACCACCGCTAATTTATGGCAATTACTGCGGATACAGCGGCAGCAGTGCAGCAAAATAAATAGTAATGCAGCATTGCTATTGGCAGGCGTTGCTAAATGGCTTATAAATAAATTATAAGCAATTGAAATTAATATAAAAATAAAATATTTATAGTGGCACAGTTAGTGCAATATAAGAATTTGTAATTTTCAAATTTTTATAGGAATTATTTATGAGTATTTTATTAGACCGTCACGCGCCAAATGATAGTGGTAATAATAGTCTGCAACGCGATAACGTGGCAAAGAAAGCATTTGCTTACACCATAATAGTTAGCAGCCTATTATCACCGGTTATGGCTGATGCCAAAGAACCCAATGCCGAAACACGTAAGCTGCTTAAACAAATGCAGGAATATGAACGCCAAATTAAAGTCACCAACGAACGCCTGCAGGAATTGGAACAACGCCAAGCATCAAAATTAACCACCGATACAAACAATAATAGTTACAGTTTAGATAGTATTAATGGTGGCGCTAAAAACAGTAATGTGCCAGCCACTGTCCAAGACACCGAAACAGCAAAAAAACGCAATGTCCAAGATGAGCCTGATTTGGAAGATGCCGACAAGGCCAAAGTGCCAAAAGGGCATCGTCTGGGCGGCTTTTATGATAACGGCTTTGTTTTAAGGACTAATGATAATCGCTTTTCCCTGGCCATCAATGGTTTGGTGCAAGCACGCTATACCTTGGACTTGCCCAGTAATAAATACACCGGCAAAGATAACCAAGGCTTCGATTTGGCGTTAGGCAGGTTATTCTTCTCCGGTACCGCCTTCGACCCCAATTTGTCTTACTTCTTCTTCTATCAAAGCAGCACCCTGAACAATAACAATACCGTCCAGACGATAGACTGGTGGGGCAAATACCAACTGGGTAACTTAGGCATTAAGGCCGGCCGTATATTGCCACAATTTTCGCGGCAGTTTTATACCGACATCGGTAAATATCTGTTCATGGACTTGCAACAACCTGAATACGCATTCAGTTTGCAACGTACACCGGGTATTGAGCTGAATTGGAAATCCGGCAAATGGACCAGCAGCGTGACCATTGCCAACAGTGTACGGGCGTTAGACTCGGTCAGCCAGCAAAATGTCGGCACAAAATTGGCCGGTATCGGCAGGATTGTCTACGATGTGCTGGAACCCTACACCTATGTGCAAGAATCCGTGCCGGACGATGTCGATAAACCACAGTTGTCGGTGGGTGTTGCAGCCGGCTATAACCCCGTTGATGCCAACTCCGGTTTGCAAAATACAATTGCCGGTATGGATACCTATACCTTTACTGGGGATATCGGTTATCGGCGTAATTTGCTCAGCACCGAGGGTGCATTTTTTTGGCGTAAAGACTACGACTCGCACAGCCCAATTCCGGGCACAGCCAACAGCAACAACAACGGCTGGTATTGGCAGGCGGGTTATTACTTGTTGCCTAAGCACCTAGAGTTGGCCGGCACGGTGAACCAAGTATCGTTTGACCATCAATTCACCAGCAGCTACAAAAATGAAACGGTCGGTTCTGTTGGCCTTAACTATTACTTTTACGACCATCACTTTAAATTGCAGACTGATTACAGCCGTATCAGCGGTGAAAACTGGCTCAATAATAATCTGGAAGACAATCGCTTCAGATTGCAAGGGCAAGTCTATTTTTAAGCCACCTGCAAAGCAAGCCAGCCTTGCCGTTACCGCTTAAGTGCCGCTGCCCTATCAGCAGGGCAGCAGCATAATCAGGCCAATACCGCAAGGCTGTTTAAACCATAATCCTTATAAGCAAGCAATATCAATGCATTGTCTGTTGGCGCAGTAAATGCATTTTACTGGTCAGTTCAACACCTTTAACCATCAACAAAGTTAGGAGTATTTATGTCATCGCAATTACAAGCTAGCGCGAATGGAAGTTGGGATTTATTTTCAGGGGCAAAAGTCCCTGTCATTAAGTCTGATGAAGAAGCTATCGAAGTTGCCAAACAGCTGGCGGTGGAAATCGCCAAAAATGCCGCCCAACGCGACAGGGAGCGGATTTTGCCCCGACAAGAATTGGATTTGTTTTCACAAAGTGGCTTATGGGGCATCACCGTACCCAAAGAGTATGGCGGCGCGTTTGTGTCAAACAAAACCTTAGCGCAAGTGATCGCCATCATTTCCGAAGCAGACCCTAATGTCGGGCAAATCCCGCAAAACCATTTATATATGGTGGAAGCCCTCCGCTTGGACGGTAGCGAGGATCAAAAACGCTATTTCTTTGATCTGGTGTTGAGCGGGGTAAGGTTCGGCAATGCGTTTTCCGAGATAGGCACCAAGAAGGTCACTGATGTCAACACCCGCCTGACCCCCACCCAAGACGGCTATCTGCTGTCAGGAAAAAAATTCTATTCGTCTGGGGCTTTGTTGGCAGACTGGGTGCCGGTGGTGGCAAAAGATGAACACGACAACACCGTGGTGGCTTTTGTCAAAAGGGATGCCGAGGGCCTGACCATTATTGATGACTGGTCCAGTTTTGGCCAACGCACCACCGCCAGCGGCACAACCGTGCTGGAAAATATCTTTGTGCCCAGCCATTTTGTCTTGCCCCATTATCTGGCATTTGAAAACCCGACCACCATGGGGCCTATCGCGCAGATCATCCAAGCCGCTGTCGATACCGGCATAGCCAGGGCGGCATTTAAAGATACCCTGCATTTTGTCCGCAACCATACCCGGCCTTGGATAGACACTGATCTGGAATTTGGCTACCAAGACCCCTTGACACTGAAAGATATTGGCAACATCCAAGCCCAGCTACATGCCACCGAAGCGCTGTTGGCACGCGCCGGGGATGCGATAGATCACGCCCAGTTGCATCCCAATGA
>CAJAWH010000113.1 GCA_903945605.1 uncultured Methylococcaceae bacterium
AATCTATCAAGCCGCCCAAGCCGCCATTGATTAAACACTCTTTAACACCGCTGGCTTCTTCCGGCATTCCTTCAGGTAGCAAAGCATTTATGTCAACCATCACGCGCCCCCAAACAGCTTGGCGTTCATGCTGGCAACCACGTTGCTTACATGGCTATCCGACAAATGGGCATAGCGTTTCACCATTGCCAGCGTCTTATGCCCTAACACCTCGGCTATTTCGGCTAGGCTTGCGCCGTTCATGGCTAAGTAACTGGCTGTGCAATGCCTTAAGTCATGCCATTTAAAATCGTGTATTTCCGCCCGTGCCAAGGCGTTTAAAAACGGTCTGCGTAGGGCTATCGGCCTTAGCGGGTCGGTGGTGCTGGGGAATAATAGCGGGGTGTCAAGCCGCCGTATTTTGGCGTGTTCGCGTAGCAGTTCCAGCCCATGCCCTGCCAACGGTACGCGCCGCCGCTCGCCGTTTTTGGTTTCGTGCAGGATAAGGTAGCCTTCATTAAGCTTTACGTCCTTCCAATGCAGGTTCATCAGTTCGGCTTGCCGCATCCCTGTGGACAGTGCCAGTATCACGCACATGTAGAGTTGCTTGTTGCTGGATGCTTGGCACTCTGCCAGTAGCCTTGCGCGTTCCTCGTCGTCTAGGAAGCGTATCCGGCCTTTTGGCAGTGCTGGGGTGGTGACTTTCAGGGCGGGGTTGTCGGTTATCCAGCCCCATTTTTTGACCGCCACGCTAAAGGCATGGGATAGGTTTTTAAGGTATTTGGCTTTGGTGGCGTTGCTCTGGGTCATTTTCTCCAGATGCTCGTCTATCAGCTGCGGGGTGATGTCCGCCAATACCAAACAGCCCATGAGCGTCTCCCAATAGCCTAGCCTGTGGTGGCGTTCCAGCTGCTCTTTCTCGCTGTAGGCTTTATCGTTGTTGCTGGGCAGGTAGCTGGTGCAGTAGCGTTCCACCAGTTCGCTAAAGGTGTGCTTTTTGGCCTCGGCGGTCTTGAAGTGGCGGCCTTCCCTGATGGCTGATTCGGTGTCTTGAATCCATTTCTTAACGTCGGTCTTGCGTTTGAAGGTGGCGGTTTGTGTCGGGTAGCCTTTTAGGCGGATTTCGACAAAATAGCGGGGTGTGCCGTCTTTGGCGGTGCGTTCTTTGATTCGTGCCATTTTGGATGCTCCCTAGTGGGTGCAATGGCAGGTTTGATATAATCAACTCAGCCAATGCTTAACCCGATCTGTTAAGTTTTGGTAAGGCCCTGTTAAGTGTTGGTAGCACTTGCGGGGCCGCTTTGTTTCTAGGGTTTCATTATAAACTTTTTTCCCATTTTTGTCCCAATTGCCAGTAAAAAATGGGAAAAAAAGGCAATAACGGGCAACATTAAAAAACTGTAACCTGTTGATTAGTTTTGCTGTTATTTGTTGCTGTGTGTGGTGGGTTTTGGGATTTTACGCACTTTTAATGCGATGGTCATGCGTTCGAATCGCATGCGACCCACCACTTAATTCATTGAATTAAAAATATTTTCAACAAGATTGCCCGTCGAGTTGAAGCAACATAACCGCAGCAAGGCGCAAATTTAGGCGCATTCTGCATTTATTTGCTCAATGAGGTGGTTCATGTATCCGCAAGAAAGTATCAATTCAGCCGACTGTATGGCTGGCATTCACTGGGTCATTTTTGGCGACACTTGCCGATTTTTTGACCGCACTATACCAAACAAACTATTTCCTTTTGTTGCCGTTTCGGCAGCTGACTTTGCTGGCTTTTGTCTGCCGTTCCCTGTATTTGGGAGGGTTCGCTAATGGCTTACATTCGCCACCTATCAAACGGCAACGTCCGTGCCGATGTCCGCATGAAAGGCATTGTCAAAAACAAAACCTTCAATTCCCTTGCGCTTGCCCAAGCTTGGGCTGACAACCTAGAACACAGCATCAAAACCATCCCGACCATGAACCCAACGCAATTGCTGGCATTGTCCGATGCCGCAATTGACGGGATGGGGGGTGTGGATATATTCAAGCAATTGGATGTTGACCTGTTTACGATCCGCAATCAAGCCCGACTGGAAGCCATCAACGCACTGAGCAAAAAAGAGCTGCTGCAATTGTCCCCCCAAGACATTGAACGCATGGGCGGCGCAGAGCTGTTTTTACAGGCCGGTAAACGCATCCGTTACAAAACCTTCCGAGAGGTATGTGACGAATACTTGTCACGCTGGAACAAAAAAGACTACCAAGGCCAGATGCAAAGGGTAGATTATTGGTGCAAGGCGTTTGGCGACCGTATCATGACGGATATTGATATTTTTGACCTCCGCGAGCATATTGACGGGATGGTGGATAAAGGCGAACGCGCCACCACGATCAACCGCAAAAAGGCGGTGTTATCCAGCGTTTATAAATTCGCTTTAAGCCGTGGCTATGTTGATGCCAATATCGTCCGTAACATTGTCGTCGATGACGACACCAAACGCCGCGACAGGGTGTTGAGCGATGACGAGCGGCAACGCTTGCTTAAAGCCTGTAAGGAATCGCACTGGGACAAACTTTACTTGCTGGTGCTGATGGCAATGACCACCGGTGCGCGCAAAGGCGAGTTAATGAAGTTGCGCTGGTGTGATGTGGACTTTAAGGATGCCACCGGTTATTTGGGCGACAGCAAGAACGGCACAAGCCGTGAACTGCATTTTGCCCCCGTGGTGATGGCCGAGTTAAAGCGCTTTCCTGAAATCGGTACGGGCTTGATATTCCCCTCCAATGAAAAGCCTGACCAGCCGATGGATTTTCGTAAAGCCTGGAGCAAGGCATTAAAGGTGGCGGGCATTTCAGAGCAGGACATCCTTAACCCTAATGGTAGCGTCAAAGTCGAGAAATTCACCTTCCACTGCTTAAGGCATGGCTTCTGCTCGGCACTGTCAGACTCCGGCAAGGAGATCAACCAAATCGCCAAGCTGGCGGGCCATAAGAGCATCCAAACCACGTTAAGGTACATTCATCAAGGTCGTGACCAAAAACGCCAGATTGTCAATGAATTGGCGCAAGCGTTCACCTTATGAACCCGTTTGACCAATCTAAGGGTTGCTTCAAAAACCATTAAATCTCTTGCTTGGCTAACGCACATAACAAGAAGCTTATGGGTTGTGGAATTTTTTGACAACCCTATTCATTTTATTTTTTTTATCTTTACGCGCTGATTCAACAGATTCAATGCTAAACTTGAATCCATGATTTTTTATCATCTCGTACACGTCCAGCGATTGCCGCTTTTTTGCGTGACTGGCGTTTTCGCTAGACCGTTCATACTCAAAACATAGCAGTGAGCAGATTTGCGGCAAAACACTGCTGCTGTCAACCAATGAAAACCTTGTGTAAGGCAAGTCAATATTTTTACATGCGACGGCCTCTTTTATCTCCTTTTCATATCCTTCAGTGTCTCCATACTCCCTAACATAAACATTTACCCTGTTGCCAATATAGCGGGCAAAATCCTTGAGCTTCTCCTGCGCGCCAGGAAGCGGCTTATCATAGGGGAAGATCATCACTAGGTGGTTTTGGATGGGCCTGCCATCGACAAGGACGGGTGTTCTGTTTGAGTCAAATAGATACCTTATCAAGCTACCTTTCGGATTATCTTCTAATCGTTTAAACCCTGCTCCAAACGCGATAATATTTTTTAGCTTCACCTTCAGGCTGTCATCCTTTCCTATGCTTTTTACGCCTTTGTCTAAGAAAAGCTCTTTGACATCGGAATAGATCGAAAGTAGCTTGTTGTAATCCTTGATGGGAAAACATAACTGTGCCCACGTGTAATACCGATCAATTTCGACCTTTATCGTTTTCCCTAAGGGGAAAAACTTGATTACAGTAGCAACAGCAAACATATTTGCTGCCATCTTAACAAATTCAGCAATGGCCTTTTCACAATATCCGGCAGACAGTTCGCTATAAGCAACCACTTCTTCATACGTCGTTTGCCCTAATGAGAAAGTCCTTAAAAAATGCTGGTGGATCATGGTCGCCATTAATTCTTTATGAATCGGCATCCTAAATTTAGCCTGCTGAGCCATCTCGTTATTGTGTTTCAATTCATCACACGTTTTAGAGAGCATGGCATCAACTTGCTCAATGGTCACAAAGGGCTTTATTTCATCGGGTAAGGATTTATTCAGGCTTGAAATAACCACCATCACTATCATCACGATATCGTCATACTCGTCCTGATAACTGTGGATAAGCTGTTCGCCACTGAAACTGTCAGGCACATTAATCCAAAAATCGCCAGGTTCTATGGCTTTAGGGCAGCTATCAGCGACCACAGCCGCGTTAAGTCTATTCAAAATGCTACAGATTACATCAAACCTTTCCTCTGGAGAAGTCAATAAAGGCGGATACTCTTTTTCAACCTCGGCAATAATTTGATCTGCCAAGTCTGAAAGCTCATCAATCCCATTATTGTGCAGTTTTTGCCATTCGTAAGCATAAGAGAAGGTAATGACGGCGTCAAAAGCATCAATAATGCTTTCACGTTCGGGTGTTGTCCTAGCCATATTATTTTCAGTGTAGATTGGTGAGTCCCAATGTTACCCCACTATCGGCTGGTCAATATCGGTTGCTGCCTCTAGAATTTGCATCACGAAAAGTCGCTGTACCGAGCGTCTTAAACACTAAGGCAAATGGAGGAAATATGCAGGCACAATCATCAACAACGCTGGGTGACTTGATACCTTACCAAGACATTCCCGAGGCGTTCCCGCACTTGTTCAGTAAAAAGGGCTGGGCATGGGCAGCTAAACAAAGGCAGCATAACGGGCTTGCGAAAGCATTCCGTAAAGTTGGAAAAAAATTGTTCGTCAATACAAAGGTGCTTGCGGAGTGTATTGATAGTCAAGTCTAAAATGAAATGACGGCATTCGCAATGCCTTAATTGAAAAAAGCCGCACTTCATCAAACTTTTTTAAAAAGTCTTCAACTCGACGGGCAAATCGACTTTGAAGTGCGGCTTTTGGATCTTCGGTCGCGGACTTTTGGTAAAAGCAAATCATTGCAGGAGGTGGAATTCAGCTCTAACCCAATTGAATCTATGGAAAAAAATAAACCACCATTTTCAGTGCCAAAAGGAGGTCTCAGCTTTAGCAAACTATCAACACCTCGGAAGACGATCAATTGGAGGGAAAAACCGCTGTATCGCAATTGCTTTTAAGACAAAAAAATTGGCAAAAAGATTAGTGAACGTAACCCCTATCCAACAGATTAATCATGGTCGTTTAGTTTTTTAAGAGAAACTGGGCGACCCCTTAATTACCAAATAATAGGACTCAAAAAAAATGCAAATAGCTCGATCCGAATTCCCCGTCGAATATCTTCCGCCACTGGTCAAAAAAGCAGTTTTGGACATGCAAAAAAACACCCAATTCCCGTTGCCACTAATAGTGTCATCCGCATTGTCAGCCGTTTCACTCGCTTGCCAAAACTCTATTGATGTTCAACAGCCCATTGGGTCGGTCTCCCCCTGCTCGCTGTTTATGTTGTTGGTGGCCGACTCGGGTGAAGGCAAAACGCCAACCGACAATTATTTCACCAAGCCGATTCGGGATTTTGAAGAAAATCAGGAAAAAAAATTGGCCGACGAATTGGTGCAACAAAAGACGCTTCGGAGCGCGTGGGACATTGAGCGTCAAGCAATTGAAAACGCGATGAAAAAGAATCGAAAAAAATCGTTGTCCACAGATCAAGCAGATGATTCGGAGGCACTGAATCTCGAGCTTGAGAATCTTCAAAAAAAATTTAAGGATCATCTATTAAAAGAGCCAAAGCAACAACGCCAATACAGGTTGATGGTTAGCAATATCACGCCTGAAAAGTTGCTGTCGGATTTAAACGAAAATTGGCCGTCGGTCGGTCTGTTTTCTAATGAAGCGGGTAGCCTCTTTCGGAGTGGCGCAATGCGGAATTTGGGGATGCTCAACCAGCTCTGGGATGGGGCGCCACTGAGTGTTGACCGCGTCAGTTCACCCAGCTTTAAAGTGAATAACGCCCGCTTGTCGGTATCCCTGATGGTTCAAGGGCAAGTTATGGAAAACTTTCTCGCAGGACGTGGCAAGGAAGCGCGGGATATTGGCTTTCTCGCCCGTTATCTGGTTGCCTGTCCCTTAACAACCAAAGGATCACGATTTGTTGATGATAGGACGCAAAGCTGGCATCACCTGACGGCTTTTCAGCAGCGCATCACTGAAATATTGACCCAAGATAAATTGGAGGTCGATCAAGGCAGGCAAGCCCGGCGTGTCCTGGTGCTTTCACCTGAAGCCAAATGCGAGTCGATCAAATTTCGTAACGAGATCGAATCACATTTGACTCCTGGAGGATATTATTCCGATGTTGATGATTTTGCATCAAAAATTGCCAATAACTTGGCTCGAATGGCCGCCCTGTTTCATTTTTTTGAGGGGCATCAGGCAGATATTTCTGCCGAAAGCCATAGGTTTGCCGAAGGTGTTTGTGTTTGGTATCTCAATGAATATAAACGTTTATTTACAAAACAACCGGACATCCCATCGGTTTATGCGGATGCCTATGATTTGGAGCAATCCCTGTTAAGATTTTGCCAAAATCATCCTGGTTGTTACGGCATCGAAAAAAGTAAGATTGCACAATACGGCCCGAGCCAACTTCGCAAAGATAAAGTCAGAAGAGACGCGGCACTTTATGAGCTCACATGCCAAAACAAAATTTACACATATCTCATTGGGAAAAAGCCATGGATCGCATTACAAAAATATATAAATCCAATACCTTTTAACAATACAGTGTTTAATCCACAGCCACTGGTCAGTCACTCTGTGTATAAAATTGCCGGACAATGTGGCTCCGATAATGCCTCCTCAATACCCAACCCTTTTGATCCCATCCCCTTTCGCTGATCGGTTAGTTAAGAGGAGCCATTAACATATTCATGCTCAACTCTGAGCATGAATAATTGTAAAATCAAATGAAATCACACTACCAAGGCTGCTAATATCGCTAATTTAGCAACATTAGCAGCCTTTTTTTTCAAAATGAAAAAAATAATTAACCCACCACCCGCCTAGGCAAACCCAATACGAATTGTCATCTTTGACCTTTTGGTAAGGGAGTGCTGACGGCACTAACAAAAAGTAGCGGATTGGGAATATTGGGGCGTGGTAGGCCAGCGGTCTACCTTTAGCGGATGGCTGGTATGATTGTTTTCACGGATCAGCATTATCTGTTACTGCCCAATCTCTATAGGCATGGAAAAGCAAGAATCGTCAAACTCGTCGCTTTTAACTTGAAATTTTTTGGGCATTGCAAATCTCCAATAAATCGCAGTTTTTTATTGCGGCACCAATCGCAACATCTTGACACTAGATAATTGATGAAGCCACATTGCTAGAGCTGCTAATGCTGCTAATGCTGCTAATGCTGCTAATTTAGCAGCATTAGCAGCTCTTTTTTTACAAATGTAATAAACTTTAACTCACCCCACCACCCAAACCAACCCCATTAATAGCCGCAAGCCTTTCCGCCACCCTGCGCCTCGGCCTGCCCCGGCTGCTGTGCTTTCCTTCCGCCTGCCCCTTACCGAACACCCTGCCTTCGCCCTGCACGATGACCGCCGCGTAGCAGTCCTGCTTGACCAAATAGCGGGCGGCCCGGTCAAGGTTGTCCCGCAATGCCGTGTCGTCGTGGTTGACCCTGCCTATGCCCCGGCGGGCGTATAGTTTTTTTTGGGCGTTGCAGTTGAAATAAATCCCTCTGCCTCCGGTGATGGTGTCTGCCCAGTACCGCCCCAAGCGA
>CAJAWH010000114.1 GCA_903945605.1 uncultured Methylococcaceae bacterium
CGACGTACCGACTTGGACATTATTGAAGCCCAAGGCATTGGTGCCGTTCTGCCAATCCGACAACAGAGTGCCGGTGGCTGAAACAATAATGGGTTCTTTGACAATCGGCAGCGCAGCATCTTCATCCGCAGGG
The DNA here is from genome assembly GCA_903945605.1 of uncultured Methylococcaceae bacterium. GTDB lineage: Bacteria > Pseudomonadota > Gammaproteobacteria > Methylococcales > Methylomonadaceae > Methylovulum. Next base: position 134 of record CAJAWH010000114.1, read on the forward strand.
TCGTTGGCAGTCGGCAAGGCTGGGCTGGCTGCGTTGGCATTTGCCGGATAACCCAAAAACACCGAGTTGGCTATCACAAAGGTTGCCGCACCATCATTCCGCAAAGCTACCGCAACGGGAGTCAGGTTTTTTCCGGTGGTCGATTCTTTGTAAGGCTGGGCAACACCGGCATCATTCAAAATGGCAGTATCGTTCAGGCTAATGACTTTATTGTTATTAGTCGTGTCAACGATCTGCACTTGATCCCAAGCACCAATTTTACCGGCCATCAATGAACCGATAAATTCATGGCTAAGGCTAGGCATACTGGCTTCAGAATAACTGCCTATGGCAACCGTGCTAGGCAAAGTGCCGGCACGTTTTTGCGCGGCTTGCAGCACCTTATACAAGTCCAGGGTTACGGCTATGCCATAAGTCAAACCGCCGAGAGGGTTGACAACAAATGCTGTCGGCAAGGTAGTTATGTTGGTAGGCCAGTTGGGTACGGGCAAGCCAGTGATCAGGGCATTGGCTGGGGCAGGATAATTGGCGGTGCCGGGTTTTAACAAGATATAAGGGTCAACAGCGATAATACCTGCATCGGAGCCTACTAGGCTGAGATAAGTGGTCGCGTTGCTTTGGGTGATAGACGCAGTCCAAGATTGTGTACCTGCAGATGTCCATGCACTGGCAGGCAAGTTGGCGATATTCAAATGCTCCAATGATAGGCCCGCAACCAAGGGGATAACACCATCACCAGAACCGCCTACGGTGCGTCTGACCAACAGGATGTTTTTGCCTTGCAGTGCGCTACCCAGATTGGCGCTGCCAACAAAATAATGGGCTGTCCAACGAGAACCGACAGCGTTGGCATTAGTGGGATCGACATCATTGAAGGTGTCTACAGTGCCTGTTTGGGCCAGCACCGTTGTGACCGCTTGGGTGTATGCATTGGTTTGCGCCACTGCACCAGAAATATAGACGGTGACATAAGGCGCGCCGTTTGCCCATGGAGTGATGGCATTCGCCGCCTGTGACCCCATTAGCAGGGATGCCGCCAGGGCAAGATGTTTTAATTGCTTCATAAAATAAGTTCCTGCAAAATTAAGTTAACAATGAGAGGGCGATAAGCAATTATTTGCCAGTGTATCCGTTACATTTAACACGGCTGTCACTTTATTGCTATCGCGATATAGTTGACTACATAACCATATTGCACTCAAGTGTTTTTTATGAAAATAGCTAATTCATTTGAGTAGACAATCAAATGATCGGGCGCTTTGTGTTGCGGGGCTTTGGCTACCCTCAACCAAGGCACTTGGCTGTGGTGGCTGCGTCTTGCCAATGTGCGGCTTCATCCTAGCTGCCTGTTGTGGGAACAAGACCTATCGGCAGTTTGCCGAGGACTATTTTTGCTTTGGGTGAATTTTCGATTGCACTTATGGGTTGAATATAAGATATTTAATGACATCCTAGTGCGTGGGTAAAGCCACGCATTGCCACTTCCCTAACCCCCCCTTCGTATTTGTACTAGACACTGTCCAAGGAAACCAACCATGCTAGAAAATTATCGGAAACAAATAGCGGAACGTGCCGCTGAAGGTATCGTTCCTAAACCGCTTGATGCCGGGCAAACCGACGCGTTATGCAATCTTATCAAACAGCCCCCTGCTGGTGAGGAAGCCTATCTGCTCGATTTGCTGGCTAATCGTATTCCCGCTGGTGTTGATGAAGCCGCGTATGTCAAAGCGGGGTTCTTGACCGCTATTGCCAAAGGCGAAAGCACTTCGCCCATCTTAACGCCCGAAGACGCCACCGAATTGCTCGGCACCATGCTAGGTGGTTACAATGTGGCTCCCTTGATTGAATTGCTGGATAACGCCCCACTCGCCGCCATTGCCGCAAAAGCGCTGGCACACACTTTACTGGTGTTTGATGCTTTCCACGATGTACAAGGCAAAGCTGATACGGGCAATCCTTACGCCAAGCAAGTTATGCAAGCATGGGCGGATGCGGAATGGTTCACCAGCAAACCCGCCGTGCCGGAAAAAATGACCGTCACCGTCTTTAAAGTCACTGGCGAAACCAATACCGATGATTTGTCACCTGCGCCGGATGCTTGGTCACGCCCCGATATTCCGCTGCACGCCAAAGCCATGTTGAAAATGCCACGGGAAGGCATCACCAATGCCGAACAACAAATAGCGGAACTGAAACAAAAAGGCTTTCCGGTCGCTTATGTGGGCGATGTGGTCGGCACCGGTTCTTCGCGTAAATCGGCAACCAATTCGGTATTGTGGTACATCGGCAATGATATTCCGTTTATCCCCAACAAGCGTGATGGCGGGGTGTGCATCGGTGGCAAAATCGCGCCTATTTTCTTCAATACTATGGAAGATTCGGGGGCATTGCCGTTTGAATGTGATGTGTCGCGTATGCTGATGGGTGATGTGCTTGATATTTTCCCTTATCAAGGGCTGGTGACGCGTCATGACAGCGATGAGGTGGTGTGCCGCTTCAGCCTAAAAACCGAAGTGTTGTTGGATGAAGTGCGCGCCGGTGGGCGTATCCCGCTGATTATCGGGCGTGGACTGACAGACCGTGCCCGTAAGGCCTTAGGTTTGTCGGCTTCAACGGTATTTGTCCGCCCCGTGGACGAAACAGATAGCGGCAAAGGTTATACGCTGGCGCAAAAAATGGTGGGCAAAGCCTGTGGCGTGGCGGGTGTGCGCCCTAACACTTATTGCGAACCGCACATGACCACGGTCGGCTCGCAAGACACCACCGGGCCGATGACCCGTGACGAGCTGAAAGACTTGGCTTGTTTGGGCTTTTCTGCGGATTTGGTGCTGCAATCGTTTTGCCATACCGCCGCTTACCCTAAGCCGGTGGATGTGGCTATGCAACACACGCTGCCAGATTTCATCATGAACCGTGGCGGGGTATCGTTACGCCCGGGTGATGGCATTATCCACTCGTGGCTGAACCGCATGTTGCTGCCGGACACGGTGGGTACCGGTGGGGACTCGCACACGCGCTTCCCGATTGGCATTTCTTTTCCGGCGGGTTCGGGGTTGGTTGCCTTTGCCGCCGCCACTGGGGTGATGCCATTGGACATGCCTGAATCGGTATTGGTGCGCTTTACTGGAAGCTTGCAACCCGGGATCACCTTGCGGGATTTGGTGAACGCCATACCTTATGCGGCATTGCAAAAGGGCTTGTTGACGGTTGCCAAACAGGGCAAGAAAAATGTGTTCTCAGGCCGGATTTTAGAAATTGAGGGCTTGCCGGAATTGAAAGTTGAACAGGCGTTTGAATTGTCCGATGCCTCGGCTGAACGTTCAGCAGGTGGTTGTACCATCAAATTGGATGAAGCGCCGATCCGTGAATACTTGAACTCCAATATCACCCTGTTGCAATGGATGATTGCCCAAGGCTACGGGGATGCCCGCACCCTGCTACGGCGTATTAACGCCATGCAGGACTGGTTGGCCAACCCTGTGCTGTTGGCAGCGGATAAGGATGCGGAGTATTTTGAAATCATCGAAATCAATATGGATGACATCAAAGAGCCGCTGCTAGCTTGTCCTAATGACCCCGACGATATCAAACCGCTGTCAGCCGTGGCGGGTACGGCAATAGATGAGGTGTTCTTGGGTTCTTGCATGACCAATATCGGTCATTTCCGTGCCGCCGGAAAATTGCTGGAACAGCATAACAGCACCTTACCGACCCGCTTATGGGTGGCCCCACCGACTAAAATGGACCAAAACCAATTGGTTGAAGAAGGCTATTATGGCACTTTTGGTAAGGTGGGGGCGCGTACGGAAATGCCTGGCTGTTCGCTGTGCATGGGCAACCAAGCACGGGTGGCGGAAAATGCAACGGTAGTGTCCACCTCAACCCGCAACTTCCCTAACCGCTTGGGCAATGGCGCTAATGTGTTCCTGGCTTCGGCGGAACTGGCGGCGGTCTGTTCCATTTTGGGGAAAATCCCCACGGTTGAGGAATATCAGCATTATGCCAAGCAGATCAATGCATCGGCTGATGACACTTACCGCTATTTGAATTTTAATTTGATGGAAAAATACCAAGAAGAGGCAGACGCTTAATTAATGCCCCAATAAAAAATGGGTGGCCTGATAACG
>CAJAWH010000115.1 GCA_903945605.1 uncultured Methylococcaceae bacterium
GAAATATCGTAGGTGACGCGGGATATGCCGGACACTTCGTTGATGATGCGGCGTGATATCAAATCTAAAAATTCATACGGCAAATGCGCCCAACGGGCGGTCATAAAGTCAATGGTTTCAACGGCACGGATGGCAATCACATAATCGTAGCGCCGTCCATCACCCATCACGCCCACCGATTTGACCGGCAAGAACACCGCAAAGGCTTGGCTGACTTTGTGGTACAGGTCATGGCGGTACAGTTCTTCTATAAAAATGGCATCAGCTTGGCGCAATAGCTCGGCATAGTCTTTTTTGACTTCACCCAAGATACGCACGCCCAGACCCGGCCCTGGGAAGGGGTGGCGGTGGATCATATCGGCAGGCAGGCCCAGTTCCAAGCCTAGCTTTCTGACTTCGTCCTTGAACAGTTCGCGCAGCGGTTCGAGCAGTTTTAGGTTCATGTGTTCGGGCAAGCCGCCAACATTGTGGTGCGATTTGATCAAATGCGCTTTGCCGCTTTTTGCACCGGCTGATTCAATCACATCGGGGTAAATGGTGCCTTGTGCCAGCCATTTGGCATCCGCCAGCTTGTCCGCTTGCTCGTCGAAAATGGTCACGAACAGGTTGCCGATTATTTTGCGTTTCGCTTCGGGGTCAGCCACGCCTTTGAGGGCATCAAGGTAGCGTTGTTCGGCGTTGACACGGATGACTTTAACGCCCATGTGTTGGGCAAAGATAGCCATCACTTGGTCGCCTTCGTGCAAGCGCAACAGCCCGGTATCGACAAACACGCAGGTGAGTTGGTCGCCTATGGCTTGATGCAACAGGGCGGCAACCACGGAAGAATCAACCCCGCCGGACAAGCCCAAAATGACTTGCTCAGCCCCGACTTTGGTACGGATGCTGGCAATATTGTCGTCAATGATGTTACCGGCTGTCCATAAGGCCTCGCAGCCGCATATATCCAACACAAAGCGCGATAAGATGCGTCCGCCTTGTTGGGTATGGGTCACTTCGGGGTGGAATTGCAGGGCGTAAAAGTCCTTTTGTTCGTGGGCGATACCGGCGATAGGCGCACCTTCGGAGCTGGCAATCAGCGTGAATCCGTCGGGCAACACGGTGACGCGGTCGCCGTGGCTCATCCATACGTCAAGCAAGCCGTAGCCTTCGGGGGACAAGTGGTCTTCAATGCCGGTCAATAATTTTGAGTGGCCACGGGCGCGGATTTGTGCATAGCCAAATTCACGGTGGTTGGAACTTTCCACTTTGCCGCCCAGCTGTTCCGCCATGGTTTGCATCCCGTAACAGATACCTAAAACCGGAATGCCCAATTCAAAAACTATGGCGGGTGCACGCGGGGTGTCTTCGCTGGTGACGGTTTCCGGGCCACCGGAAAGGATGATGCCGTTGGCGGCGAATTGTTTGATTTCCTCGGCACTGCTGGCGCAGGAGTAAATCTCGCAATAGACACCAATTTCACGGATACGCCGGGCGATCAGTTGGGTGTATTGCGAGCCAAAATCGAGGATCAGGATTTTGTAACGGTGGATGTCGCTGTTGATGCTGGGTTTCACGGTTATTTTGCCGGGCTGTAGGATAATCGGGCTGGTGGGGTTCGCGCTTAGCGGTCCACCCGGTAATTGGGGGCTTCTTTGGTGATAGTGACATCATGGACGTGGCTTTCGCGCATCCCGGCACTGGTCACCCGTACAAATTGGGCTTGGTCATGCAAGATGCTGATGGTTTGGCTGCCGGTGTAACCCATGCTGGCGCGGATGCCACCCAGCAATTGATGGATAACCGCCAATACACTGCCTTTGTAAGGCACGCGCCCTTCAATGCCTTCTGGCACCAATTTTTCCACCGAATCGGCGGCTTCTTGGAAATAGCGGTCACTGGAGCCTTGTTGTTGTGCCATGGCCCCCAATGACCCCATACCACGGTAGGACTTGTAGGAGCGGCCTTGGAACAGCTCCACTTCGCCCGGCGCTTCTTCGGTACCGGCAAACAGGCCACCCAACATGACCGAATTGGCACCTGCGGCAAGGGCTTTGGCAACATCGCCGGAATAACGCACGCCACCATCGGCAATCAATGGCACACCGGTGCCTTTTAGGGCATCGGCAACATTGCTGACGGCGGTTATTTGCGGCACACCCACACCCGCCACTATGCGGGTGGTGCAGATTGAACCGGGGCCGATACCGACTTTAACGCCGTCTGCGCCTGCGGCAACCAAAGCCAAGGCGGCAGCGGCGGTGGCGATATTGCCGCCGATCACTTGCACGGTAGGGTAATTGCGTTTGATCCAGTTCACCCGGTCCAATACGCCTTGCGAGTGACCATGCGCGGTATCAACAATGATAACGTCGACACAGGCCGCCACCAATGCGGCGACCCGCTCTTCCGTGCCTTGTCCGGTGCCGACCGCAGCACCAACACGCAAGCGTTCTTGCTCGTCTTTACAGGCAAGCGGGTAATCTTTGGCTTTTTGTATGTCTTTTACGGTGATCAGGCCGCACAGGTGGAAATCATCATTGACCACCAAGACTTTTTCAATACGATGTTGGTGCAACAAGGCAATCACTTGTTTGCGGTCGGCATTTTCATTGACGGTCACCAAACGTTCTTTAGGGGTCATGACTTTCGATACCGCTTCGTCATAACGGGTTTCAAAACGTAAGTCACGGCTGGTGACGATGCCCACCAATTGGCTGCCATCGACCACTGGCACACCAGAAATATTTTTGGCGCGGGTCAGGTTAATGACATCACGGATACTGGTGTCGGGGGAAACGGTAATGGGGTTTTTGATCACTCCGCTTTCGTATTTTTTGACATGGCGCACTTCCCTGGCTTGCTGCTCGATGGTCATGTTTTTATGGATAATGCCGATGCCGCCTTCTTGGGCAATGGCAATCGCCAAGCGGGCTTCGGTGACGGTGTCCATAGCGGCGGAAACCAACGGGATGTTAAGGGCAATGCCACGGGTCAGTTGGGTCTTAAGCTCTACATCGCGGGGTAACACCGCTGAATGGGCGGGCACTAATAGCACGTCATCGAACGTGAGCGCTTCTTGGATAATTTTCATAAACCACACCTGGCTGTCATGAGTATAACTCTTTATTATACCGATAAATTGGCAATTGTCCTTAACTGATTTCCGGCTTTGGGAGGCGAACAATTAGGCTTTCAGCATCAACACGGGGGGTGGTGCATCTTAACTGCCCAAGCCACATCCAATGCCTGGCGGTTTTCTTTAATGTCATGCACCCTAAAAATACCCACCCCCGCCATAACCCCCAAGGCGGTGGTGACAGCCGTTGCCGTCACTAATTCTGCGGGCGTGTCCACTTGACAAATTGCCCCCATAAAGCGCTTGCGGCTAGTGCCGAGCAGCACCGGAAAACCTAGCGCCACCAGTTTGTCCAGTGCCGCCAGCAAGGCCAGATTGTCTTGTTTGCGTTTGCCGAAGCCGATGCCGGGGTCAATGATTATGTTGTCGGCACGGACACCGGCAACCTGTGCGGCGGCAATACGTTGTTGCAATGCTGCCAACACTTCTGGCACTACATTGTCATAATATGGGCTGTCTTGCATGGTTTTGGGCGTACCGACCGAATGCATTAAAATAATCGGCGCATCGGCTTGTGCCGCCAAGCTTAAAATGGCGGCATCATGAACGCCTGCCGACACATCATTAATGATATTGGCCCCCGCATCCAGGGCGGCTGCGGCCACGTCGCTGGAAGTGGTGTCAATACTGAGCAAGCAGTCAGGAAAAGCCTTTTTGATGGCACGGATAACAGGAATGACGCGTCGCCGTTGCTCATCAGGCGCGACCGGCTCCGCCCCGGGGCGGGTTGATTCGCCGCCAATATCAATCATATCCGCCCCGTCTGCCAACATTTTTTCGGCTTGTTGCAATGCATCCGGCAGTGAGCTGAAATGTCCCCCGTCCGAAAAACTATCGGGTGTGACGTTTAAAATACCCATTAACAGCGGTTTGGTGGTGGCGGTGTTGATCATGCTAGGCGCTCCTGCGCGTGGGCTGGCTGGGATTCGGTTATAATAAGGGTTAAATCTGGAGTCTGCCAAAGATCATGAAAAACCCCCGTTTAGCTTGGGCCATCACTGGTTCTGGTCATTATATAGAAGAATGCATTGCCTTCTTGCTCACCCTGCACGATGTTGACATATACATCAGCCAAGCCGGTGAAGAGGTGTTAAAAATGTACGGCATTGCCTTGGACGACCTCCGCGCCAAATTTCCGGTCTATCGGGACAAATCGGCGTCATCTCCCCCTGTAGGGCATTTTTATAAAGGCTATTACCACACCTTTGTGATGGCGCCGACCACTTCCAACACCGTCGCCAAATGCGTGTTAGGGATAGCTGATAGCTTGGTGACCAATTTGTATTCACAAGCGGGCAAATGTAAAGTGCCTAGCATCGTTTACCCTTGCGATGTGGCACCTGCAATGGAAACTACAGCCCCCGGCGGCAAGGTGATGGTCTACCCGCGCAAAATAGACTTGCATAGCACCGCAGTGTTGCGTTCGTTTGAATACACCACTGTTGTGGACAGTGCCGAACACTTGTTTGCCACCGTCACCGAACGGCTAGCAACACTGGCATGAGCGAGCATATCCTGTTCCTGACCGGTAAGCTTGCTGAAAAGCAGCTCAATGCCATTTTAGAAAAAATGCAACCGGACTTTACCTACACTGTCCATCAGCTTGGCCTAAAAGTGGCGGCTTTGATGACCACCGATATGGTGGCGCGGCGCTTACACGACACTTTTGCCGCCGACCGCATCATCTTGCCTGGGCGTTGTCGGGGTGATGTGTCGGTACTGGCGGAAAAATTAGGCTTGCCGGTTGAACGGGGCCCAGAGGAGCTGAAAGATTTGCCACGCTTCTTTGGCAAAGCGGCCTATGCTTACGACTTAAGCCAGTACCATGTCAAAATCTTTGCTGAAATCACTGATGCCCCGTTTCTAAGCGTGGCAGAGGTGTTGCAACGCGCCCGCTATTACCAGCGTAATGGTGCCGATGTCATTGATATTGGCTGTTTGCCCAGCACTGATTTTCCGCATTTGGAAGAGCTGGTGCAGGCATTGAAGCAAGCCGGTTTTCTGGTGAGCGTGGATTCGCTGGAAGACCAAGACTTGTTGCGGGGCGGTAAGGCGGGGGCGGATTACTTGCTTAGCCTGCACGAAAGCAGCTTGTGGATTGCCGATGAAGTGGTGGCCACCCCGATACTGATTCCTGAATCGCACCAAGACCTGTCTTCTTTAGACCGTGCCATTGCCCGACTGCAAACCAAGGGCAGGGCGTTTATTGTTGACCCTATCCTTGACCCTATCCATTTTGGCTTTACCCAATCGATTGTCCGTTACCACGCAGTGCGCCAGCGGCATCCCGATGTGGAAATCATGATGGGGGTGGGCAATCTCACCGAGTTGACCCATGCCGACACTACTGGCATGAACGCACTGCTATTGGGCATTTGTTCCGAGTTGGACATCAATCACATTTTAGCCACCGAAGTCAGCCAACATGCGTGCCGCGCCATTAAAGAAGCGGATGTGGCGCGGCGTGTCATGTGCGCCGCCAAAAGCCACAACACCTTGCCCAAGCATATCAGCACCGACTTGCTGGCATTGCACGAAACCGCCCCCTTTCCTTATTCGGCGGCAGAAATCAGCGAATGGGCCGCCGCCATCAGGGACCCTAGCTTCCGTATCCAAACCAGCCGCGAAGGTTTGCATATCTACAACCGTGACGGCTTGCACAGTGCCACAGACCCGTTTGAACTGTACCCAAAATTGCAGGTTCAGCAAGATGGTGGCCATGCTTTTTACTTGGGGGTTGAGCTGGGTCGGGCGCAAATTGCTTGGCAGCTGGGCAAACGCTTCACCCAAGACCAAGCCCTAACCTGGGGATGTGCGACCGAGGCGGATAACACCGAAGTGGATTTGCACACTTTTAAACCAGCAGGCAGTACACTAAAAAAATGATCCAAGAAACTATTGTCACCAGCCAAAATGCCGCTGGACAAGTCCATATTGCCCCAATGGGCATCCATCGTGATGGTGACAGCTTTGTCATTTTGCCGTTCCGCCCTTCCGCCACACTGGACAATTTATTGTCCACTGGCGTGGCGGTGTTGAATTATTGCGATGATGTGCGCGTGTTTGCCGGTTGCCTGACCGGACGGCGCGACTGGCCCGTTAAACCCGCGCAAACCATCACCGGTAGTGTGCTGGCTTGCGCCTTGGCACATACCGAACTAGCTTTGTTGCACATTGAAGATGACGACACCCGCCCCAAGCTGTTTTGTAAGGCCGTGCATACTGTCAACCATGCGCCGTTCCAAGGCTTTAACCGTGCCCAGTTCGCGGTGTTGGAAGCCGCCATTTTAGTCAGCCGTTTGCAATGGTTGCCAGCGGAAAAAATCGCCTCAGAAATTGCCTATCTTAAAATAGGC
>CAJAWH010000116.1 GCA_903945605.1 uncultured Methylococcaceae bacterium
ATTTACCTTCAACTAAATTTTCTTTCAGAATCGACAGCTTATCTTCTAACGACCATGACTTGTTTTTCTTTGACATAATTACTCCGACTTCTCTTAAGTTTATAAGAGAGCCAAGTCCAAGTCACGCTGAACCAATACAATATAACAACACCTGGTCAAAAAGCCCAAACAGCAAAGGACAAATTGAGTAGTGTCTGGTTTGAGCAATCATTTCAAAATGGAAATGATAATATGCGTGTTATCTTTATAAAAACACAACCACTTGACGAAGCAGGTGATATTGTTTTGTGTCATGTCTGTGAAGCTGCGATAGCGGCGGTAACGTACAAAAAAATTAATAATGATTGGCAAATTGTCTCTAAACAACAAAAAATTGGTGACGTTGGTACTTGGGGAGCCCCCCCAGAAATTAAGCAAGTTAATACACTTCAACTGACACTAGATAAGTTCGTGTTTTTAATTGATGACGGAGATAGTGCTATGGGTGAATCTATCATTCGAGAACATATATATGTTTTTTTCAAAAAATAATTGGATTGATGCCGGATTTATTACAACCGCTAGTGACAATTCTGGAAATTGCGGAGATGTTGGAAATGTTGCCGCACAGAAGTGCTGGGGCTATGAAGGAAAAATATCCGTAGTAGCTGGAACTAAAGAATATCCTGATTTGCTAATAAAAAGGACAGGTACGGAGCTTGATGATAAAGGGAACGTTATTCCAGTTAAAAACATTACTTATTTTTTTGATGGCAATCAGTATAAATAGAGCCTTCGCTGAAAATCTTGGAAGCGGAACGAAGAGAAGCGAAGATTTTCAGCGGACGACTGGCTGGTTTATTGCAATAATGAAAAGGCTCATCAAGGTAAGGTTTGTAATGGCAGAACGCCAATGGAAGCCTTACTCAGTGGGAAACAGATTTGGGCATCTTAAAATTTAAGCCAAATCTAATCTGACAGGCACCCATAAAAAATCGGTAACTGTCAGATCAGGTCTGAACTAGTACATATGCTTGAGATGCTCTATTGTCGTTCAATTTAGCGCATTAAGTGCCGCTTCTGGTGCTTTATCAAGAATTTTTAGTAAAGCCTTGGCCGCGCCGGTAGGATAACGCTTACCTTGTTCCCAATTGCGGATAGTTTCGAGCGAAACATCAATCCGTTGAGAAAATTCGGCCTGACTGAGACCCAAGCGCTTACGCACCCTTCGGGCAAATTTGGCGGCATCTAGCCTGGCCTCTGTTTCATCATCTACCATTTGTCTCGCGATGTCATGTTCTGTGCTGGCATCAACCCTTGCCGGATCAATGCGTCCGCCATTTGAATGTGCATCAATCGTTGCGCGTACTGTTTTCATAATGTTTGATCTCTCTTTGGTCGGCTTTCCGGGCTGAGATAATACGGGTGAGTTCATGTCGAGGTGTATAAACAACAACAAATAACCGTTGTTCGATTTTACCCATCAGATTGGTAGCGATGTTCGCCGTATGATTGACGGTTATCGGACTGCACAATTCTATCCGGGTCGAAAAATGCCCGTGCCGCATAGGCGAAATCAAACCCGCGATCACGAAAGCAAGATTCGCTTTTAGTATCATCCCATTCAAAATCCATTTTATAATTGTAGCTCTTTGGCCTACTTTAGGCAATTTTTCATGGGTAAAGATATCCTTACCCCCGACGTTGCTTGGCATTTTTCTGGCGGGCTTTTTTCTTGGCTTCTTTCTCCTCCCGAATAATCACCAATTCCGCCAACTCTTGCTCCATCATGGCTGGGGTTTCCAAGCTGATTCTGCCCAGCGCACCGGTACGGAACTCATTGAGCAAGATTTTAGCCACCCTATCCATATCCACTTGTCCGCCAGCCCGCAAACAGCCCCGCGCCTTGCCTATCATTTCCAGCAGATGTTGTTCCGTCGTCGGTTTTTCAGGCAAATCAAAGCGCGTTTGCAAA
>CAJAWH010000117.1 GCA_903945605.1 uncultured Methylococcaceae bacterium
ATAAAAGTGACAAAATGCCGCTTAGCCCAAATGGCTGGGGCAACACAGGCGTTCAAAGTTAGGATGGATTAGACTAAACTAAACTTTCAACACTAGGCACAACCACTCAGGAAAAACGATGCATATACAACTCCAGCCCGAATTTGACGATATATTGCAACCGTTGGGAAATCATGCTGCGGAGTTCTTTTTAGCGGCAAGCCTATATCACGCCAGAAAAATAAGTTTTGCCAGTGCGGCACACATGGCAGGCCTAGACTTTGACAGCTTTAAAACGCGCCTAATAGAACATTTTAATCAGGGCTATATTATGGCTGATGAATGTGTATTGGAAGATATGAACACTGTAGAAAAATTATAACGTTGTGAAAATAGTACTCAACAACAGCCCAATCATTTTTTTAAGCAAGATAGATTGTCTTAAGTTGTTGGCTGACTGTTTCGACGAGATTGTCACTCCGGATGCTGTTGTCTATGAATTGTTTGAATATACCCTACCCGAATTTATAAAAATTTGTTCACTGTCAGCAAAAGGAACGGCCTATGTGCAAGGCGCTTTAGGACAACTACATCGCGGTGAACTAGAAGTGATTGCTTTAGCAAAAGAAATAGCCGCCGACTATGTTGTTCTGGATGATTTGTTAGCGCGGCGTGAGGCCAAGCGCATGGCAATTGGTGTGATAGGTACTGTAGGGCTGTTGCTGATATTGGAAAAACGAAATTTACTAAGTGCTGAACAAATATGGCAAAAAATTAGGCAACTTACTGAACAACACGGGATGTATTTAGTGCCACAACTTTTACAGCAGATAAAAAATCAACTGTTAGGGCTTCACTAATCACAAGAGCCTGTAGACTACGAATTGCAGCAACGGGTTTGTACCCAATTAGCCATGCCAAACCCACAGGCGTATTCTGGACAATTAGAAATCACCCATTTAATGAACGACATCACATCAGCTATTATGGAATTGGCCCAGCAAACCCCCGGCATAGCTGTCGTATGGCTTTATGGTTCGCGGGCCAAAGGGACGCATGATGCATACAGTGATTATGATTTGGCGGTTGCATTCAAAAGCTTTATTAAAGATGACCCGCTGGAAAAACGCCTGCGCCCTGAATGTTTGGAAGACTTGAACAGCTTATCCAGTATCGCTTTGTAGCGCCCTTTTAATCGCATGGAACGTCGGGCGGCAGAAAGGGCTTTGCACGTGTTGATTGCAGCCTGTATTGGTGTGGCAAAGCATTGGTTAAAAGCAGCAGGTAAGCACCAGCCTTTAGATGCCTATGAAAATTTTAATAAATTGGCTGAACTGCAAGTCATTTTGCTAGAAGAATTAAAACAATGGCGAAAAGTCATTGGGATGCGCAATGCCTTAGTGCACGATTATTTGGCAAGTGCCAGTGAAAAAATACCTCATTGCCAATAAGTCAAGCCAGTGTGTTGTAGAATGGATGCCATTAAACAATCAATAAGGGGTGGGGCATGGCTTGGCTGCTGTTGTTGATTGCCGGGGCGACTGAAATCGTTTTTGCAATCAGTCTAAGATATAACGAGGGTTTTACCAAGCTGCTGCCCTCTCTAGTCAGTGCGGCAACCGGTGGGCTTAGTCTGTATTTGCTTATGCTAGCCATAAAAACCCTGCCCATTGGTACAGCCTATGCCGTTTGGACGGGTATAGGTGCGGTGGGTACGGCGATTTTTGGGCTGATATTGTTTAAAGAATCGTGCGATTGGTTCCGCTTGCTGTCTATTGGTTTGATCATCATCGGCATTATTGGTTTAAAACTGACCGACAATCCTTAATATGTTGCATCTGATTTTCCAGTTACCCATGGCGGATGCCATTATCGGGCGTATCGGGCCAGGCGATGGCGTGGTGTTTATGGGCAGTGCCGTGCTGCAACTGTTACGCGCGGGTCGCCTTAATAGTGCCTTAAGCCAGTTGTCAGAACGCAGCCCGCTGTTTGCCTTGGCGGACGATTTGGCAACGCGCGGCATAACCGAGGATGAGCTGGTGCAAGGGGTCACGCCAATTGATTATGCCGAGTTGGTGGCTTTGACTGTCAAATATCCGCTTATCCAGTCTTGGACATAAGCATGGTGGTAAATCAAGGGTCAAGTTTGGCAGTGGCTTTGGACGGGTTGTCTGTCGCCACCACCAGCCAAGGTTTTCTGCTTAATCTGGATGATTGGAACGAAGCGGTCGCCGGGCAGCTTGCCGCGCATAACCAGATTGTTTTAACCGAGTCCCATTGGGAAATCATTTATTTTATCCGCAATTATTACCTGCAATACCGGCATCTGCCTAATGCCCGCGTGTTTACCAAGGCTATCGCCAAAACGTTAGGTGAAGATAAAGGCAATAGCCGTTATTTGCACCAGTTGTTCCCCGACGGGCCGTTAAAGTATGCTTGCAAATTGGCGGGCTTGCCTAAGCCCCCCACCTGTTTGTAAGTGTTTCTTTGAGATGTTTCATAAGTGTTTCATACCGATACATGAACGTTTCATTATTTGTATTATGAAACATAATCACCGCGTGGTCTGACACCACTACCCCATCCGCTTTTCCTTTAAGGGCGCTTGCCCTGTCCCTTGTCATTTTCTAATAGCAAAATAATATCAAATAGTTGGCGTTTTATTTGAGGCCGGGTATTTATTGCCGCCACATTATGCCCACACTTTCGCAAAGTTGGCTTGTTGTTTGCATTAACCAAATTAACTGCTGTTACGCCAGGCCATTGGGCTGCAGTAGCGTGGGCTTCGGCTACGCTCAGCCAATGTGCTGTGTAACAGCAGCAAACAACAGTGACCGCATCAGAGCTTAAACATGACTCCACAGCAACTTAGCAAACTCCGTGAAACGTATAAAATCTGGCTGGATGAGCTGGGGCTGTTGTTGATCGAGTTATTCCATTATTTGGCACTGTTTGTGATTGGCGCGAGCATCGTGTGGTCGGCGGTACATGCGTATTGGGGGATGGTCGGTAATGGTCACGCCACTTTGGGCGATATTTTGTTGCTGTTCATCTATCTGGAATTGGGGGCCATGGTCGGCATTTATTTCCAAACCAATGCCATGCCTGTCCGGTGTTTGATTTTTGTGGCGATTACTGCCCTGTCACGGTTGCTGATTGGTGATGTGCAGTCCCATCATCAAGAGGGCATGGGCATTTTATGGGTGGCGGTGGCTATCTTGTTATTAAGCTTGTCCACTTGGCTTATCAGGCCCGCCAACCATAAGTCATAAAGTTAATAGGGTTATTGGCTCGGGACGCTTATACTTTACGGATGTCAATGATTGCTAATGTTGTTTTTAAATAGGGGGGATTGCCCGGATGCAAGACAGTCTGATAGCTAAACCTAATATATTGCGTTGGGAGATAGCCGTTGCCTTGGCTATCAAGTTAATTTTGTTGGTGGGGCTTTGGTTCATTATTTTTCGTTGGCAAGACCGGCCGGCTACCAAGCCGGATATTGCCGCCCATTTTGCGTTGCCTGCAGCGCAAGCTAATGTTAATACGCACCACCCGTAACGGAGACTCACTATGTTCGGTGACGATGTTGTAATGCTATCGCGGATGCAGTTTGGCCTGACCGCGCTGTACCATTTTTTGTTTGTGCCGCTTACTTTGGGTATGACTTTTATCTTGGGCATCATGGAATCAGTGTATGTGATGACCGGTAAGGAAGTTTATAAGGATATGACCAAGTATTGGGGCAAGCTTTTCGGCATTAATTTTGCCATGGGCGTAACCACGGGTTTGACCCTGGAGTTTCAGTTTGGCACCAATTGGGCGTATTACTCGCATTATGTCGGTGATATTTTTGGCCCTTTGTTGGCCAGTGAAGGTTGGATGGCGTTCTTTCTGGAATCCACTTTTGTTGGCTTGTTTTTCTTTGGCTGGGATAAGTTGACCAAAGTCCAGCATTTGGTCGTTACTTGGCTGTTGGCGGTTGGCACCAGTTTATCCGCCTTGTGGATTTTGATAGCCAATGGCTGGATGCAATATCCGGTGGGTGCGGAGTTCAATTACGAAACGCTGCGTATGGAGATGACCAGTTTTGCGGCGGTGATATTGAATCCGGTGGCTCAAGTTAAGTTTGTCCATACCGTAGCGGCGGGTTATGTCACCGGTTCAATGTTTGTGCTGGGTATCAGTTCTTGGTATTTGTTGAACAACCGCGACATTGGTTTTGCACGCCGTTCGTTTTCGATTGCTTCGGCGTTTGGTTTGGCATCAGTGTTGTCGGTGATCGTGTTGGGTGATGAAAGCGGTTACACCCAAGGCGAAACGCAAAAAGCCAAACTGGCGGCTATTGAAGCGGAATGGCAAACCGAAGAGGCACCCGCCAGTTTCACTTTGTTTGGCTTTCCTAATCAAGCGGAACAGCGGACTGACTATGCGGTGAAAATCCCTTATTTGTTGGGCTTGATTGCCACCCGTTCGGTCAATGAAGAAGTCAAGGGTTTGAAAGAATTGCGCGAAGATAATTTGGTGCGTATTAAAGGCGGGATGCAGGCTTACGGGGAATTGCAAAAATTGCGGGGCGGTGACCATAGTGTAGCCACCCAACAAGCCTTTGCCGAACACAAGGCCGATTTGGGCTATGGCTTATTGCTCAAGAAATACACCGAAAAAGTGGTTGATGCCGATGCGGCAACCATAGCCAAAGCGGCAGATGACGCTTTGCCTAAAGTTGCGCCTTTGTTCTGGACTTTCCGCATTATGGTGGCTTGTGGTTTTACCATGCTATTCGTGTTTGCCCTGAGTTTTTACTACTGCGCCACCCGCGTGGCCGACCAAAAACGCTGGTTGTTGCGGATGGCCTTCTGGTCTATCCCATTACCGTGGATTGCCGCTGAAACGGGTTGGTTTGTGGCGGAGTTTGGTCGCCAACCGTGGACTATTTCCGGTATTTTGCCCACCCATCTTAGTGTTTCCAGTCTGAGCAGCGGGCAATTATGGTTCAGTATTGGCGGTTTTGCCTTGTTTTATACCGTGTTGCTGGTTATTGAACTGTATCTGATGGTCAAGTATGTGCGTATTGGCCCCAGCAGTTTGCATACTGGTCGGTATTGTCACGAACAAGTGAGCTACGGGAGTCACTAAATGGCTTTTTATCCAACATCAATAAACAAATTTGCGGTGTTGCTCAGCTTGCTTGGCTTGGTCGGAGCGGTTGCCCAGGCTGACGAAGCGGCAACGGCGCAGCGGCTGGACGAGGTGGCTGAGCGAGGCGCCCATGTTATGCCGTTCGCTTTGGACAAAACCCGGCATATTTTCAGTAAAACCGCTAGCGGTGGTATCCAGCAAGTGATAGCCCAAGAGGCGGGCGACACCCAACAGCTTGCTTTGATCCAGCAGCATCTGTCTGGCTTGGCGGTAAGTTTTGCCAAGGGCGATTTTAGTGGCCCGGCACATATACATGGTGAGGCTATGCCGGGGCTTAACGCGTTGGCAGCAGGGGCAGCCCAGATGCAGTTTAGCTATCAGGCTTTGCCTAATGGTGGACAAATTGCTTTTGTGGCAAGCAAGCCGGAGCTGGTTGCCGCTGTCCATCGTTATTTTGATGCCCAGTTGAGCGACCACGCCCGTCATGCCCAATCGGCTGACCATGCTATGCATCATCGCCAGAACCAACCCTAAGCGATTGAAACTATATTAGTTAAGGAGTATTCCATGTTTGATTATGAAACCATGCGTGTGGTCTGGTGGCTGTTCATCGGTGTGGTGGCGATTGCTTTTGCACTGACTGAAGGCTTCGATTTTGGTGTCTGCACACTATTGCCATGGGTCGGTAAAACCGATGTTGAGCGGCGCGTTATCATCAACACTGTGGGCGCGACATGGGAAGGCAACCAAGTCTGGCTGGTGCTGTTGGGCGGGGCCATTTTTGCCGTTTGGCCCGCCGTCTACGCCACTTTGTTTTCCGGCTTGTATGTGGCGATGCTGTTGGTGTTGTTCGCCCTGTTTTTTAGGCCGGCCGGTTTTGATTACCGCAGTAAGGTGAGTGATCCGCGTTGGCGTAATGCATGGGACTGGGGCTTGTTTATAGGCGGCACTTTGCCACCGGTTTTGCTGGGTGTCTTGGTGGGTAATTTGCTGTTGGGTTTGCCGTTCCATTTTGACCAAGATTTACGGGTGCATTATGACGGGTCATTTTGGGGTTTGCTCAGCCCATTTGCATTATTGTGTGGTGTTGTCAGTTTATTGGCCAGCACCTTTCATGGGGCGCTGTTTTTAAAGTGGCGTACGGAAGGCGCCGTCCACGACCGCGCCACCCAAGCGGTGCAAGTGTTGGGGCCATTGTTGCTGGCAGGGTTGGCAGTGGCGACCATGTGGGTGTTTGCCGGACTCGACCGTCCAGAAATCACCGCAATGGCGGCCACTAACGCGCCGTCAAACCCGTTCAACAAAACAGTGGTTGCTGTTGGCTCAGGTTGGTGGGCGCATTTTATGGCACTGCCGGTGATGCTGGTGGCACCGGTTTTAGGTTTTTCGGGCATTGCCCTGGCTTGGTTGTTAGGGCGGAGAAAGCGGCAGGCGTTGCCACTGGCTTTCTTGTTCAGTAGCTTAGGCTTGGTCGGGCTGTTATTGACGGTGGGTTTTGGCTTGTATCCTTTTTTGCTGATTTCCACCAGTGATCCGCAATCTAGCCTGACGCTATGGGATGCCAGTTCCAGCCACACCACCTTGTTATGGGCGTTTTGGATTACCGTGGTGTTTTTGCCTATTGTGTTGCTGTATACCCGCTGGGTGTACCGGATACTTTGGGGCAGTCTCACCGAGGCATCGGTTTTAAAAGATTCCCACACACTTTATTAGGAGCAACATCATGTGGTACTTCGCTTGGATATTGGGGGTCGGTTTTGCATCGGCATTCGCCATTATTAATGCAATGTGGTTGGAATCGGTGTGCGATATAGACACGCACGGCATAGACCAAAGTTGCAGCGCATTAACCCAAACAGGGGAAAATAAAAATGACCGTTGAGCGTATTGTCAGGATTGTTGCAGGTTGTTTTGTTTTATTGTCGTTAAGCTTGGGTGTGCAAGGTAGCCCCTTGTTCGTCAATAGCCATTGGCTGTGGTTCACGGTGTTTGTCGGGGCCAATTTGTTACAAAGCGGTTTTACCCAATTATGTCCGCTGGAAAATATTTTAAAAAAACTGGGTGTCAAAACTGCTTGCCAAACACAGGCAAAACCATAACGTAATAATAAATAAAGAGGAATTAATA
Organism: uncultured Methylococcaceae bacterium; assembly: GCA_903945605.1. Taxonomy (GTDB): domain Bacteria; phylum Pseudomonadota; class Gammaproteobacteria; order Methylococcales; family Methylomonadaceae; genus Methylovulum. The sequence goes on from CAJAWH010000117.1 coordinate 7,246, forward strand.
TGGCTAAGATTGTAATTGTTGGGGCGGGCATTGGTGGCATACCGATGGCTTTTGAAATGAAGGAGTTGGCGCGTAAAGAGGATGAAGTGGTGGTGGTTGCCGATACCCCTACCTTCCATTTTGTGCCGTCCAACCCTTGGGTGGGCGTCGATTGGCGCAAACCCGAAGATATTAAAGTGCCGTTGGAGCCGGTTTTTAAAAAGAAAAAAATAACCTTCATCCAACAAAAAGTGGCGCGTTTCCAGCCCGAGCAAAACCAGCTCGAATTGGCGGATGGCAGCACTGTCAGCTACGATTATCTGGTCATTGCCACCGGCCCTAAATTGGCCTTTGATGAAATTCCGGGGTTAGGGCCCAATGGCTTCACCGAGTCCATTTGCCATGTTGACCATGCTGGCCCGGCGGGCGAGCGTTGGCTCAATTTTGTGCAAGACCCTGGCCCGATTGTCATCGGTGCAGTGCAAGGTGCATCCTGCTTTGGCCCTGCTTATGAATATATGTTCACCGTGGAAACTGATTTGCGTAAGCGCCAAATCCGTGACAAGGTGAAAATGACTTATGTCACTTCTGAGCCGTATGTTGGTCATTTGGGTTTGGGCGGCGTGGGCGACACTAAGGGCATGTTGGAAAGCGAGATGCGTAACAAGCATATCAGCTGGATTTGCAATGCCAAAATCGACAAAATCGAAGATGGCATGATGTATGTCACGGAAGTGGATGAAAACGGGCAAGTTAAAAAACAACACGAGTTGCCGTTCAAACACAGCATGATGCTGCCTGCCTTTAAAGGTGTGGATGCCTTGTTCGGCATTGAAAAACTGACTAACCCAAGGGGCTTTGTATTGGTTGATGAGCATCAGCGCAACCAAGTGTACAAAAACATCTATTCGGTCGGTGTGTGTATTGCCATTCCGCCGTTGGAACAAACCCCAGTGCCAACCGGTACGCCTAAAACCGGCTATATGATCGAGTCTATGGTCACCGCGACCGCGCACAATATCCGCGACGAGCTGGATGGCAAAGAGCCGACCCATAAAGGCACTTGGAACGCGTTATGTTTGGCGGACTTCGGTGATTCCGGCATTGCCTTCTTGGCAATGCCGCAAATTCCACCACGCAATGTGCAATGGGCTTCACGGGGCAAGTGGGTGCATTGGGCAAAAATCGCTTATGAAAAATATTTTATGCGTAAAGTGCGTAAAGGTTTGAGTGAACCCTTTTATGAGCGTTTGCCATTAAAATTCATGGGTATCATGCGCTTGAAAAAAGCAGCCAAATAGCGGGGCTGGGCTGGCTGTTGAGGGGAGCGGGGATGCCTTCCCCGTTTCTGGGCGATAACTGGCAACGCCAGTAATGAATGTGTCCGTGAATGTCTCTAGGTAGGGTGCTTTTATAGTGCCTTTTTGAAAATTAAATCTAATTTGGAAATGGTGCAGAATGCGCCCTACGCTATGAATTATGTAAAAGTTTTTTTTATCAGCTCATTAATCACTACAGCTGCCTATGCCAATCCGCCTGCCGCCGCGCTTACCTTGCCGCAAGCAATAGACTACGCACTGGCGAATAATCCCGAGTTGGGCATTATGCAGGCACGGCTAGATCAGGCACAAAATCAACTGGGCTTAGCAATGTCCAGTTATTACCCGCAAATTAAGCTGGGCATGACGTATCAGCACAGCAATAATCCGGCTGAAGTTTTTGCAATGGTGATTGCCCAACGGCGGCTTAATTTTGGCAATACCGATTTTAACCATCCCGGTTCAGCCGATAATTACCGGCCTCAAGTCACCGCAACTTATTCGTTATATCGCGGCGGGCAGGATTATCATCAAAGCCAAGCGGCGGAATTGGGTATAGCGGCTACTGAGTTGGATCAGTCGGCAGTGCGTAACCGGCTGGTGAATAACATTACAGCTGCTTATTACGGGCAATTGGCGGCAGTGGCGGCCAATCAGGTTAGCGAGCGTTCGGTTGCCGCCGTACAAAGCGAGTTTGAGCAATCGCAAAAGCGCTATCAAGCCGGTACAGTGCTGAAATCCGATGTGTTGTCTCTGCAGGTGCAGTTGGCGGAAGCCAAGGAAGAGCAAATCCAAGCCGCCAATGCCATTGAGATGGCTAACACCATGCTAAAAACCTTGCTAGGCTTGTCAGCTGGCGAGCCATTGGCCATTAAGGAAACCTTGGCGCAAGCCATGCCTAAAACGCCGTCGAAATTTGAGGCACTGTTGGCTAAGGCGGTGGCGCAACATCCCGAATTGCAGGCCGCTGACAAACGGGTCGCTATTGCCGAGCAACAGCTGGCTGCGGCTAAAGGCGCGTATTTGCCGCGTGCCGATGCTTATATGAGTTACGGTTCAAACAGCAAAAATTTTGAGTTTTCCAGCAATCGCGACAATGTCAGTGTGGGTGTGCAAGTTGAAGTGGATGTGTTCAATGGCATGGCGACGCAGGAAAAAGTCAGGAAAGCCGAGCATGAATTGACCGCTGCACAGGAAGCCGCCAGGCAACAGCACCTGAAAATTGAAAATGATGTCAAAACGGCCCAGCTTAAGTTGCAAGAGGCGCTTAACCGTGCCGAGGTGGCGATGGCTTCCGTTGAGGCTGCCGAAGAGGCGTTGCGTTTGGTCAAGGAACAGCGTCAGGCGGGTGTGGTGACAGTGACGCGCTATATTGAGGCGGAAGTGGCCAGGGATAAAGCGCACACACGGCAAATATCAGCGCGGTTTGACGCGTTAAGAGCGGAATCTGAGCTGAAACAGGCAACTGGCAGTTTTTAATCGGTTAAACCAGCCATATCCAAAATTTGCGGTCGTCTCCCCGTACTGACCCATTATTGAACTATACAGGATAAATTTCCATGATTGAACCAGCCACAACATCCCATGCGCCCAAATGGCTGCTGCCTGCCGTTGCCATTAGCGGCTTGCTGTTGGTCATTTTGTTTGCCTTAGGTTTTTTAGGCGGCGGCGAGAAAATCCCATCCGGCAGCACGGCAGCGACCGGACAAACTGTGCCGAATGGCGCAGCCACTCTAAGCGTTACCAGGCAAAATGCCAGTAATGCGTTGTCTTGGCAGGGTACGGTGCGCTCGCGGCAAGCAGTCAAAATCGCGCCAAAATTAAACGCCCGTATTGTTGAGGTGCTGGTGCATCCGGGCGATAAAGTAAAAAAGGGCGCGGTGTTGGCGAGGTTGGACGACCGTGAATTGCGTGCCGCCCAGCAAGCCGCGCAAGCCGCCCAAGCGGCGGCACAAGCGCAAGCGGCAGAAGCCTTGCAGGAGGAAAAGCGCATCACTGATTTATATGACAAGCAAGCGGCGACACGGCAGAATTACGATGCGGTGTTGGCGCAAGCCAAGTCGGCGCACGCCTTGGCAAACCAAGCAGCCAGTGCGGCACAACAAAGTGCGGTGCTGCTCAGTGAAAATGTCTTGTACGCACCCTTTGACGGCATTATCGGCGAGCGTTTGCACGAACCGGGCGATATGGGCTTGCCTAACCAACCGATATTGACCTTGCTCAAGCCCGATGATTTGCGTTTGGAAGCGGCGGTTGCCAGCCATTGTGCAGAAGCGCTCAAGCTGGGCATGGCGGTGACTGTACGTATTGATGTGCTGCAACGTAGCCTGACCGGCAAAGTGGATGAAATTGCCCCGGAAACCGACCCGCTAACCCGTAGCCAAGCCATCAAAATCAGCTTGCCGAACGCACCGGGCTTGCAGCAAGGCCAGTTTGGCTGGTTGCAACTGGCTTGCCCTGCCGAAGGCGCGGCAGCGGCGCCGGTGTTATTGCTGCCAACGACAGCCATTGTGCATTACGGGCAGTTACAGGCGGTAAAGGTGGTGGAAGGCCAGCAATGGCACATCCGCCATATCCGTACCGGCAAATATTATGGTCAGCAAGTCGAGGTGCTTTCCGGTTTGCATGAAGGCGAAACGATTTTAGCCACGGGCGGATTGCAGCAATGAGTTCAGAACCAGCCAAAAAAGATAGCTTGACGGTCGCTATTGTCCGTCTGTTCACCACCTCCCATTTATCGCTGTTGTTCCTGATCATCTCTTTGCTGGCGGGTGCGGTGGCACTGCTAGTGACCCCGCGCGAGGAAGACCCGCAAATCATTGTGCCGGTTATGGATGTGTTCGTGCAAGTGCCCGGTGCTTCTGCCGAGGAGGTCGAGCAGCAAGTTACCACGCCACTGGAGGTGTTGTTGCGGCAAATTCAGGGGGTGGAGTATGTTTATTCAAGCTCGCGCCCCAATGAGGCAGTGGTCACGGTACGCTATTTGGTTGGCGAAAGCTTGGAAAACAGCCTGATTAAAACCCGCGATAAATTGCTTTCCAATCAGGATATTATTCCGCCTAGCGTAAGCAATTGGCTGGTCAGGCCGGTGGAAATCGATGATGTGCCGGTGTTAATGCTCAGTTTGTCGTCAGCACTGCCCGAAAGGGGGGCAACCGAATTGCGCCGTATTGCCGATGAATTGGTGGCGCGTTTGCGTGCGGTTGATAATGTCGGCAAAAGCTGGGTGGTGGGCGGCGGGCAACGGCAGATTGCCATTTATCCTGACCCTGCCAAATTGCAAGCGGCCAATATCACTTTGCTGGATATACAGCAAGCCTTGGCAAGCAGCAATGTCAACCAGCCGACCGGCAAACTGACCGAGGACAACAAGGAAATTATTCTGGAAGCCGGCCCTTTCTACCAAACAGCGGAACAGGTGGGGGCAACCGTGGTCAAGGTTAGTGGCGGGCGTTTGTTATATCTGCATGATGTGGCGCAAGTGTTGGATGGCGGGGCGGACACTGATTATTACACGCGTATCGGTTTCGGCCCGGCGGCGGCGCAGATGCAAGCGATTGGCAACCCTGCCGCTAACACGCCAGTTGCCGGAGAAGAACGGCCAATGGCGACTATTGCCATAGCCAAACGTAAGGGCAGCAACGCGGTCAGTGTTGCCGAACAAGTCTTGGCGGTCACCGAACAACTCAAAGGCAGCCTGATTCCTGAAGATGTGCTGCTGACCATTACGCGCAATTATGGCGAAACGGCTGACCATAAAGTCAATGAACTGGTCAAGCATTTAGGTATCGCCATTCTGACCATTGTGGTGCTGCTGGCCTTGTCGCTAGGCTTTAAGGAGTCACTGATTGTGTCTTTGGCAGTGCCGATGACCTTTGCCGTCACCTTGTTGTGTGATTATCTTTTTGGTTACACCATCAATCGGGTGACTTTGTTTGCCTTGATACTTTCATTGGGCTTGCTGGTCGATGACCCGATAGTGGATGTCGAAAATATCCACAGGCACTATAAAATGCGTAAAGAGCCGCCCTTGCAAGCGTTGCTGAGTGCGGTCAATGAAATCAGGCCACCGACCATTTTGGCAACTTTTGCTGTCATTATGTCCTTTGTGCCGATGTTTTTTATCACTGGCATGATGGGCCCTTATATGGCGCCAATGGCTTTTAATGTGCCCATTGCCATGCTGATGTCACTGGTGATCGCCTTTACGGTCACGCCGTGGGCAAGTTTTAAGCTGCTGAAAGGCGATTATGGCAAAGGCCACGGGCTTGAATTTAATTTGGTGGATACCCGTGGCTTTAAAATATACCGCTCGATCATGGCGCCGCTACTGGCCAGCAAAGCCAAGGCATGGCTGTTTTTAGGGATGGTGTTTATTGCTTTTGTGGCGTCTGCGATGATGGCGGTCACCCGGGTTGTACCGTTAAAGCTATTGCCGTTTGACAATAAAAACGAATTGCAGTTGATTATTGATATGCCCAAAGGCAGCTCACTGGAAGCCACCGACGAAGTGGCGGGGGCATTGGGCAGCTATTTGGCTACTGTTAATGAGGTCAGCAGTTACCAAAGCTATGTAGGCTTGGCCTCGCCAATGGATTTTAATGGTATGGTGCGCCATTATTATCTGCGTCAAGGTGCTAATGTCGGGGATATACGCATTGTTTTGGCGGACAAAACCCACAGGGAACAGCCTTCGCATAATATTGCCCTGCGCATCCGCCCCGCCATTGAGCGTATTGGCAAGCAATACGGTGCCAATATCAAGATAGTCGAAATGCCGCCCGGCCCACCGGTGCTGTCAACCGTGGTGGCGGAAGTCTACGGGCCACCCGAAGCCAGTTACAGCGATATTATCCATGTTGCCAAAAGGGTGCGCGGCGATCTTGAAAAAACAGCAGGGGTGGTGGATGTGGATGATTTGGTTGAAGCCGAGCACGCCAAGCTACATTATATTGTTGACCGTGACAAAGCCGAGTTGCTGGGTGTGCGCACTGCACAAGTTGCCAAAACTTTGCAGTTGGCTATTGAAGGGGCGGATGTGGGCAGTTTGCACATAGCGGATGAACGGCAACCACTGGCCATAAAATTGCAGTTGCCACGCGCAGCCCGCTCATCAGAAGCCGATTTGCTGGCGTTGTCAGTGCAGACTTCCACTGGCCAATTGGTTCGGCTTAGCGAAATGGGCAGTTTTAGCCATGAACAGGGCGAGGTGGCGATTTACCATAAAAATTTGCAGCGCGTCGCTTACGTCACTGGCGAAATGGCGGGGCGCAGTCCGGTCGAGGCCATATTGGATATGTTTGGCGTATTTGACCAACGTCCGTTACCAGATGGCTACCGTGCCGAAATGGCTGGTGAGGGCGAGTGGAAAATTACCGTGGATGTGTTCCGTGATCTGGGCTTGGCATTTGCGGCGGCGATGGTGATGATCTATGTTTTGTTGGTTGGGCAAACCGGCTCGCTGGGTGTGCCGCTGATTATGATGATTGCCATTCCGTTGACGGTGATAGGTATCATGCCTGGGTTTTGGTTTATCAATTTGTTTGCTGAACCGGTGGCTGGTTTTGCCACGCCCATTTATTTTACCGCCACCGCAATGATTGGCATGATCGCCTTAGCCGGTATTGTTGTGCGTAACTCTATAATATTAATTGATTTTATAGAAAAAATTTATCGCGGCAATGCCACCATTTCCTTGCCTGAGGCTATTGTCGAGGCGGGTGCGACCCGTTTAACCCCGATATTTTTAACGGCGGCATCGGCGGTGCTGGGTTCGATGATGATCGTGCTGGACCCTATTTTTTCCGGTTTGGCGTGGAGTTTTATTTTTGGTATCGTGGCTTCAACCTTGTTTTCGTTAGTGGTCATTCCGATCGTGTATTATTTGATCAAGTGGAAAATGCCGAAACAAGCGGTTGAAGAAGCCTAATTCGGCAGTTTGGCTGGCGGCTGGGTGCATTATGCTCCTAGCCGCAGTGTTAGCGGATGCCTAGCCATTTTGATACAGGAAGCTACCATGCAGATAAACCAGCACTGGCTTACCAGTGCCATGCCAATCCCATCCCCCAATTGTGACCAGCGGCCAGACCCGCAAGACATCTCGCTGTTGGTTATCCACTGCATTAGCTTGCCCCCTGGGGAGTTTGGCGGTGATTTTATCAGCCAGCTGTTTTGCAACCGGCTCGACCCCAACGCTCACCCCTATTTTAGCGAAATCCATCTATTAAGGGTTTCTGCCCATTTGCTGATTAGGCGCACAGGCCAAATAGTGCAATACGTGCCGTTTGACCAGCGTGCTTGGCATGCAGGCCAGTCCAATTATCAGGGCAGGGCGCGTTGTAATGATTTTTCTATAGGTATTGAGCTGGAAGGGATAGAGACAGAACCGTATACCGACCAGCAGTACCAGCAGTTGGCAGATGTCATCAAGCTATTGTTGGCAAATTATCCCCGTTTATCGCCGCAGCGCATTACCGGACATAGCGATATTGCTCCGGAGCGCAAAACTGACCCAGGTGAATCTTTCGATTGGCAACGCTTGCACCGACTATTTTAGAGCAAGTAAAAACAACAGCTTGCCTGTCAATGCAAAAAAATCAGCGGTGGTTGATAAATAATTGCTTGACACCCAGTGCGGAAGCGCTAAAATGCACGGCTTCCCCACAGGACGGCGGGGGGGCGGCGGGGCGGCGGTTTTGCCCCGGCGGAAAAAAAGATTCACCGGGTTGTTGACAAGGCGAAGGAAGCGCGTATAA
>CAJAWH010000118.1 GCA_903945605.1 uncultured Methylococcaceae bacterium
ACTTTTCTCGCCTTGCCCTTCCAGATTGGCAATATCGCTGGCCTTAAGGGTGTAAATGTCGGCAATAGTGTTCAAAATGCCTTTATTGTGCAGGACTTCGATCAGCTTAGCACCCAGATTGACAATGTTCATGTATTTGCGTGAAGCATAATGGCGGATACGCTCCGCCGCTTGGGCGGGACAGTTTAAACCTCCCGTGCAACGGAAAGCCGCTTGCCCACTGACCCGCTCAACAATGGCGGCGCATACCGGACAATGGCTAGGCATAGTAATGCCTTGCCTTGCCTTGCCTTGTTCCACCACGCGGACAACCTTAGGGATCACATCGCCAGCACGCTGTATTTCAATACGGTCACCAATACACAAATTTAAACGTTCAATTTCATCCATATTGTGCAAGGTGGCATTACTGACCGTGACACCGCTGACAAATACCGGCGCCAACCTGGCCACCGGCGTTAACGTACCGGTGCGCCCCACTTGAAAATCCACCGCCAATAGCTGGGTGACAGCTTGCTGGGCCGGAAATTTGCGCGCCACAGCCCATTTCGGCGAGCGGGCAATAAAGCCTAAGGCATGTTGTTGTGCCAAGCTATCCAGCTTGTAAACAATGCCGTCTATTTCCATCGGCAACTGCTCGCGGGCTTGTTCCATCGCGCCATAATTGTCGGCAAAAGCGGTAAAGCTGCCCAAAAATAGCTGGCACTGCGGGTTCTGCTTAAAGCCTAGCCCCTGCAAATAAGCCAACACCTCCGAATGCCGCAAAAATTCACGCTCGCCTTGGTATTCGCCCAAGCCATAAGGGATAAATTGCAAATCACGCCCAGAGGCAATTTTGGGGTCCATTTGCCTGATTGTACCCGCCGCCGCATTTCTGGGATTGACAAACATTTTGCCGCCGCTCTGTTGCGCCGCTTCGTTCAGTTTGGCAAAAGCCGCTTTAGGCATGAACACCTCGCCGCGCACTTCGAGCAATTCCGGTGGGTTGGCGGTGTTTAGTTGTAACGGCACGGATTTGATGGTCTTGATATTATGGCTGACATCCTCGCCCGTCTGCCCATCGCCACGGGTCAGCGCGTGGCTGAACAGTCCGTGCCGATATTGGATGTTGATCGCCAAACCATCCAGCTTGGGTTCACTGAAGACACTGAGCTGGTCGGTTTCGGTATCCAGCTCTTGCGCTGCTTTATCAAAAAAACTGTAAGTTTCTTCCAGCGAAAAAGTATTGGCTAGCGACAACATCCTGACGGTGTGAGCCACTTTATGGAATTCCTCTATCGGCTTGCCGCCCACGCGTTGGCTAGGCGATTCTGGTGTCACCCAATCGGGGTGTGCCGCCTCCATGTCCAGCAATTGCCGGAATACGCGGTCATATTCGGCATCGGGCATGGTGGGGTTGTCGAGCACATAATACTCGTAATCCCATTGGTTAATTTGGGTGATGAGTTGTTGGTAGGGTGTGTTCATTTTACGAACCTCTTTTATCCCATCAAAGCCAAATCTGCTTCAGCTTGTGCAAGCTGCTGAGCGACTTTCTGAACATTCGGCAACAATCGGTTACGACTCTGCATAATTTTCTGCCTAATTTGATTTAAATGTTCTGCTCCAGCCAGTAATTCTCCTTCGATCTGCTTTCGCTTCTGGGCAAAATGTCGGTTAACTGTTGCAATATCAGCTGGATCAACTCCTTTAGAAGGGTCAAACACAAATTGCCGCTCTAGGTTTATTCGCCAATTAACTAATTCGGAAGTAAGCCTTGGTCCGAATCCTTCAATGTTCATTATCGTGTTCCGATCGATATCGGCCGCAGTTTCAATTCCAAACGATACAAGTACTGATTTTCTCGCAGAACCAATGCCTGTAATATTATTATTTTCAATAAAAAACCTTGCTAAAAACTTGTTGAGTTGTGCATTTCGAATATTTTGCTGCAACTTTTTTTTCTCATAGGTGAATTGATTACCTAGATTTTCATATTCGCCCCGTAGTTGCTCCAATTCTTTTAATTTTTTATTGAACTTTAAGTCACTAGCTTCTATATCCCATGATTTTTTTGCTAAATTCATTTGATTTATTGCTGAATCGAGTGCATCCTGCCTGATTTTCCGTTCACTAGAATCATTCTCATCGGAAAAAAACAAGAGTACACCGAAAATCAATACGATTATAAATAGCTTCGGGGCAAAAATTAAACTACCAAGGACAATGCTTGCAGCTGTAAATCTTTTTAATAACTGAGCCTGCTTGGCTGTTTTTAATTCGGGAGGCAATGGGCGTGGCGTGAGATTGAATCCTAACACGCTAATAATTGGGGCGGCACCAGGAGACTCAATAGCTGTGATGCGAGACCATACGTTAGCCAAATCAAAACTATTTATTCCAGTGGCAACTGTATGTGCTATAAAAAACAAAGTGTTATGTTTTTTCTCTTGTATGCACCATGGGCAATCAGATAAGCCGCCATAATATTTATGAGCTGATTCATAACCACAACTTCTGATTTGTCCTTTAAGTGATTCGAGTGCAGCAATCCACTCGGTTGCAGAAGGACGACCATTTAGGTTTACACCTTGATCGGTGAATGCTTGCTCAAATAAATTGGCTATACCCGTAGGCAAAATGTCGGGCTTTACGCTGTTAGGTGGCGGAGCCGTAGTTTTATTGGCTGCATTTCGGCCAAAAGCATAACGAAACTGTGTTATTGACTTTTCCAACGGCATGTCCCCAGCCCCTGAGTAAACTCCAGAAAAGGGATGCCTACCCATCAATAGGATATGAAATATCAATAGTGCCAAACCAAAATTGTCATGGTTTCTCGTCCGTTTAATCCCCCGAAAGCTTGAATGGCCCTGTAATTCTGGTGGGGTGAAATGTGGAACGCCAACTTCGGACAGATAGTGTTTCCCTTTATCAACTATCTGAAAAGAATCGCAATCTATAAGTTTTACGACACTGTTTCCAGAGACAAAAACCAGATTCGGATTAACATCGCTGATTATATGGTTGTGCTGGTGAATTACTGCAAATGCGGCTGCTACATTTCTAGCTGTATTGACAAGAAAAGCCCAATCTTTATCAGGATAACTTTGTTTCCGATGGCCTGGGCTATAAAGGTGGTGTATTGGCTCATAACCTACAACTTTGGGCATTAAAAAACCACAAATCGGGCCATTGACTGAGGCGTGGAGAGTTTCTAGAGGCCAAGCCGCTATTTTATTAAGGGACTCATTAGCAACATTGGCCATGTACAGCAGCTTTTCCTGTTTTTCAACGGAAACGGCATGATGATAAATTTTCGCTGCTATGTCATTGCCACGACTAGGCGTTTCATAAACAGCCCCTTCACCACCACTACCAAGCTTTTTGCCTAATAGAATGCTTCGCCCTTTGCTATCAAAGTAACCATTCATATTGGTAGTAGCCGAGTTGCCAACACAAGGCTCTTATCATCATCAGTGCGTTCATTGATTTGTGGGCTATTCAAAAAACGACTTAATTGCTCATCGAGCGATTCGATTTCATCTTGCTTAGAATTTCTGAGCCGACTAAACATAGGGTTAAAAAACGGCCAATGAGGCGTTCGTTGCTCAAATGACAGTGCTAAACGTTGAAGGCCATCGCTGAAAAGAGCCACTTCGTCAATACGACTATTCACAAAAGATACATTGAGGTTTTTCAAGGCATCTTCTTCTGTAATGAAATTTGTCATATTTGCATATTGACCCGATTGCGGCCAAAATACAATGCCTTGCGTAAATCCATTGGAAGCAACGATAGCACCGTCGCCAATCTGGAAGAAAACTGCCATACTAGGGCTTATGACTGCACCTAGAAAAGTACAGGCATAATCCCTAGCAGTTAGTGAATTGTCATAGGCAACGGTATCTATAGCTTTCTGAACATTTATAACCTAGCCCTCAATGCTTGTTATATCCAGAATAGGTTTTGATTGCTGAAGGGTGGTTTCTATACAATTTAGCGCAGTGGTACAAGCCAGCTCCGCCCCTTTTCCACCTTCCTTTGCACTCCCCGCTCCGTCTGACACAAGACATACCAAATAATCTAAGCCATCAGGACTGGTGATAACATCTGCATAGCAATCATCTTGACAGGGTATATTATGTTCTGTGTGGGATGTGCCAATTACAGATGCTCTGATAACATTCCACATTATACCTCCGCCCATCCTTTGGGGGATTTAATTGGCACGGCAGCACCAGGAATCGATTGAGATACATCTTTCATCGAGTTAGATAGCCACTGAAAAAGTTCTCGGAATTTTAAACCTTCCAACTTGAGCGGCTCACGTACCGATATTTGCCTAAGAGCATTCATATTTGCACCTGCCACACCTACGGCAAAGAAAGCAAACGCACCTTTATCTTCTCCTTCATGTACTTGCCTTGCCGCGGATTGCCACTCATCGGTAGGCCCACCATCAGTAATAAGAAATATCCACGGTCTGAAGTAAGAAATACCATTAGACTTATAATCGTCTTTACGTTGCCGAACAAGCTCGATTCCCTGTTTTATAGCTGCACCCATAGGAGTGTCACCATTTGCTGAAAGATTAGGCGGAAAAAAATTTTGGGCGGTTTGGAATGTGTTTTCGATGGTGACAGGGCCAAAAGAAATTACAGCAATTTCTACCATTTTCATTGCTAAAGAATCATGAGCCAATTCTTTCTTGAGTCCCGCTAAACCGGCATTGAGTTCTTCAATAGGTTTGCCGCTCATTGAACCGGAAGTGTCAAGAAGCAATAAACAAGCGCAACGCGGTGAAGGATTTTCAGCGAAACTATCTGTACCAAAGGGGGTTTGTTCGGGAAATATCATTTCATTCATAGTCGGCGGTATGTGTAGTGAAATTAACCTATTGAAAGGATTGCTGTCGGTGTGGCTTGATAGGAAAACTTTAGGCAGAAGTAAGCAAGAGGCAAGAGCCAGATTTAGCGGGACGTTTAACCCAACGTCCCCTGAGCGAAGTCGAAGGGACGACCAAGCAAAATAACAGGGCATGTAATGGAATAGCCGCTGTGTATGGCTTCGGCTTCGCTCAGCCAACGTGCCGCGCAACATCAGTTTATAGATTGGAAATATAGCATTTTAGAGCCATAAGGCGTAATTGCTATAGAGACAACAAACTTTCAAACTGCCGATACCTATATCCTTTCCTTACCGTAAAACCCTTTCGGCAAAACGTAATATATTCGTTGACGTGCGCCCCATCATTTCTCGCCGTAAGTGCTGTCGTGATCAGAGGCAATAGTTAAAAATCGGATGAACTCGCCTTCACGATAAGCCGTTGCTCGTCGCGATTGGGTAATACGCAGCGAATAGACGGCATCAATCCCTTGCGGTGGCTTAAGGCTGACGATTTTTTCCCATTTCAGTCCGCTGTCACGATAGACTTGCTGCCAAGTCAATTGACGAAGTTTGTTGAGCGTTTCTAAGGCGGCGTGTCGTTCTGTCTTTTGCAGCGTCAAAAGATTCTCTTGAAAAACGGGGTTGTTAAGGTCTAGCCTAACCCGTCCATCAGAGTCAGTCTTGGTCATGCAATGTTCTCAGCAAGGCATCAACATTGACATCACCTGGTGGATTGGCAAGCGACCAAGACAGGGCATTTTGTAGGTCAGCAGCAGTTTTTGGATGGTTCAGCCAGCTTTCATTGTCTGGGATGATGCTAGCTGTACGTACCAGCCAGACTCCCGGCTCTTGTTCCTCCACCAGAACTTGTCTGCCAGCATACTGTTTACCCAGTGAAATTTGTCCGTTTGCGCCAATAACCTTGACGCTGAATTGATTGGTTATTGCTGCCATAACAACCTCCAAGGCACTTATACATAACGCACTATAGCACTAGTACCATGGTATTGGCTATATGTCTGTTTACCTTGCTTTAGCCAGCTTGCCAAGCCACCAACACCTATCCTCGCCTTACCGTAAAGCCCACCTACGCCGTGCCGCCAAGGCCAAATTAACCAAGCCAATCAACACCGGCACTTCAACCAGCGGCCCGACCACTGCGGTAAATGCTTGCCCCGACTGCAA
>CAJAWH010000119.1 GCA_903945605.1 uncultured Methylococcaceae bacterium
CGATTGATCAGGCCGCCAAAAAGTGGACGATGCCAATCCACAATTGGAAACCTGCCTTGAATCAGCTTATGATTTTGTATGGCGACCGACTTTCAGAAGTTTTTTAGTGGCGGTTTACACGAAAAGTTTTACACTCTCGTCCCCGTATCAGCGGGTCACGCCCGCGATAAACAGCAAAGCGTCAATTTTTACCCTCTGCCCTTGAAATCATTTGCAGCACCGCTTGACAAGCATTGGTATGGTGCAATTCAACATCTGCGTGTTGGTTTCTGAAAACCCGAAAAACTTCATCCGCAAAAGCTTGACCGACGCTTTCAACGCCTTCGAAATCAAAAATAACTACCTTAAACCGATCAATACGGACTAATAGCCGTTTGGCTTGGGAACGGGAAATTAATTTTTCATCGCCATACTGTGCCAAGCGGACTGGCACAACCGTTTTTGAAAAGCTATAGTCTTCATCCGAAAAATCATCAAATATTTTTTTGGCTGTCCGCGCAGTATTGTTATTAAGCTTCATAAAAACACTGGTGCCCGATTGTGGTCTATGGCTTTCTAAAATCCAATCTTCGACCTTGTTATGCTGGTGCGAAAAAATGACATTGCCAGACAAAATGGTGAAGTTATCAAACAATCGGGATGAAAAAAATATGCCTTCACCCGAGTGGTTGGCTGGATCAGTCGTTAATTTTCCTTTCGAGAGTTCAAGCACCGCATGTCTCTCATCAATCAATGCCAATTGCCGCTGAATCTTTTTAAATATCCCTTCACCATCGTCATATATTTCAATTTCAGTGGTTGTGGCTGTTTTATTCAAATGAACGCTTACATTTTTTCCTGATGAATGGTCAATGGCGTTATTAAACATTTCCGTAAAACCGTAAGTCCAAATGTCTATGACATTGTCCGGCAGCTGTCCAAGTCGTGGAGCAATATCATTCTGCCAAATAACATACTCTTCAAGTAAGTGGCCTAAATTATAGATGTGTTGCCATTGTTCAAGCGGTTGCAAAATGTAATGCCTGCTACGCGTGGAACCACGCACAAGCACCGCTTTCTGTTCCACTAAGCGGTGAATATGTTTATTGACAGCTTGTCTGGATATTGCAAATGTTTTGGCAGTAAGATTAGCAACATCATTTGGGTGATGCTCAATGTTATCAAGAATATATTGGCGAATTTCTTCACCCCTTTTGCGCAATGTAGCCATATAAATCCTTTCTGTTCGTCAATGTGTGTTTTTATTGTCAATTAGTTTGCATTTATTGTCAATCTTAAGGGCTGGCTGTGTAAACTAAGCCAGTTAGCTGCAACATTCTCGCTATTGCCCAGTTAGTGCGGATAGATTATTATCGCCAGACAATTCGCCCTCATATACTGGGCTTTTTCTAAAAGACCGACCCACCTTGATGGAACAGTTCATACTTTTTGGCACTGCCGCTTGTCATTTATGTGAACAGGCGGAGCAGATTGTGCAATCATTGCCGCTAGACCCTGCCAAGTTTTCTGTAAGCACTGTGGATATTGCTGAGCAACCGCAATGGCAGCCGCGCTATGCCACAAGAATCCCAGTTTTGTACCACCCCGCAACCCAAAACGAATTGGGCTGGCCTTTTGGCCTTGCCCAAGCCAACGCATTTATCATAAAGGAACTTACCGATGACTGAACAGTACCGGATTGAACAAGACAGCATGGGCACACTGCAAGTGCCCGCAACCGCGCTTTACGCAGCACAGACACAACGCGCGATTGACAATTTTCCGATCAGCGGCTTGGTGATGCCAGCCCGCTTTATCCAGACTGTGGCGCTGATAAAGAAAACCGCCGCTATCGTCAACCGTGATTTGGGCGAAATGGAGGCGGGTATAGCCGAGGCCATTATCGCCGCCGCCGATCAGGTCATTACAGGCGAACACGCTGAGCAATTCCCTATTGATGTGTTCCAAACCGGTTCTGGCACCAGCACCAATATGAATGTCAATGAAGTGTTGGCGAACCTTGCTTCCGCCCATTTGGGCAGCCCTGTCAGTGCCAATGATGATGTCAATAGGGGGCAAAGCAGCAATGATGTGATACCGACCGCTATCCATGTCAGTGCAGCCACCAGCTGTCAAGGCCAATTATTGCCTGCCCTGCGCCACCTTGCTGACACCATTGGGCAAAAAGCGGCAACTTTGGAAAATGTCACTAAAACAGGCCGCACCCATTTGATGGATGCCATGCCGATACGGCTGGGTCAAGAGCTAGGTGGCTGGGCATTGCAAATCAATAATGGCATAGACCGCATCCATGCCAGCCTGCCACGACTTTACAAACTGGCGCAAGGCGGCACGGCGGTTGGCACCGGCATTAATGCCCATCCCCAATTTGCCGTCCAGTTCGCACAAGCCTTAAGTGCCGAAACGGGGCTGCCTTTTACCCCCAACGATTCTTTTTTTGAAAGCCTCAGCTGCCAAGACGCCATTGTCGAGTTGTCGGGGCAATTGAAAGTGATTGCCGTTAGCCTGATGAAGATAGCCAATGACTTGCGCTGGATGAACAGTGGCCCGTTGGCAGGCCTGGGCGAGCTGGAATTGCCCGCCCTGCAACCGGGCAGCAGCATCATGCCGGGCAAAGTCAATCCGGTGATTCCCGAAGCCACAGCTATGGTTGCCGCACAAGTGATTGGCAATGATGCCACCATTACCCTTGCCGGACAATCCGGCTCGTTCCAATTGAACGTGATGCTGCCGGTGATTGCTTACAACATACTGCAAAGCGTAGAAATACTGAGCAATGTCAGTGTCGCGCTAGCTGACAAGACGATAGCGGGCTTTACTGTCAGACAAGACAACTTGCAAAACGCCTTGGCTAAAAACCCTATATTAGTCACGGCCTTAAACCCTATTATCGGCTATGCAAAAGCCGCCGAAGTTGCTAAAAGCGCTTACAAACAAAATCGGCCTATTATTGAAGTGGCTGCGGAAATGACGGAATTAAGCCTTGCCGAACTGGAACAATTGCTCGAACCCGCACACCTGACCCAAGGCGGCATTAGCGGATAAATGGCAAAAATTGGGCCATAACGCCCAGGACAGGCAACATTAGCGATTTTTGTTTGGGCTGGAGAGGTTAAGGGCATTTTAATTTGGAGATACCGAAAATACCCGTACACTTGTTGTCTAGGTTTTGTATAGGCATGTTAGGATATGCCTTCAATTTAATGCATAGAAGCAGCCATGGCAAATAACGACGATTCAGCACAGTATTTAATCAGCACGGTAGCGAAAAGATCAGGCGTTAAATCGGACTTGGTGCGGGCCTGGGAACGCCGCTATCAGGCCGTTACGCCCAGCCGTACAGCGGGCGGGCATCGCGTTTACACTGACCAGGATATTGCCCGCCTAAAATTACTCAACCTTGCCACCAGTTATGGGCATAGCATCAGCCAAATCGCCCAAATGAGCCTTGAGGAACTAAAAAGCTTGCTTAAAAATGAAACCGAAACGGCTGCATTTGCTGTGACGGTTAAAAGCCAAGACAAAAAATATATTGCTGAAGCTTATATGGAAAAATGTTATGCCGCTGTGTTGGCCTTTGATGCCAAGTTGCTGGAAGCGCATTTTGAAAACGCCATTGTCGAACTGGGTTCGGAATCCTTCATTGAAGGGTTGCTGACCCCTTTGCTGACCCTGATAGGGGAACGCTGGCGGGCAGGGGAGTTGCGGCCCGTACATGAACACATGGCATCCTCCATTATCCGGTCGTTGACCTATATTTTACGCAATAACAGCCCATGCCCCCCAAACGCACCCAAAATGATCGTCACTACGCCCTTAGGCCAGTTGCATGAGCTAGGTGCCTTGTTGGCTGCCATTATGGCTGAAATAAAAGGCTGGCAAGTCACCTATTTGGGGGCTAATTTGCCCGCCGAAGAAATTGCCGCCGCCGTTATGTTCACTGAAGCCAGTGCAGTGACGCTTAGCATCAGTTTTAGCACCGATGACCACGTTATCGCAAAGGAATTACGGCGCATCAAAAAATTGATTGGTTTTAATGTGGCACTCATTGTCGGCGGACGTGCCGCTTACCATTACGAAGCGGTATTGGATGAAATTGGCGTGTTGAACATAGAAAGCTATGACCATTTCCGCCACATACTTGACGATTTGGCAGCAGTCCATAAACAAACAGCCAATCAATTAAATAACCTGGCGGTGGAAATAGCCTAGCGGCATAGCCTGTGCCTTTGATGTTTTTGCTTTGACCCAATAGAGGAACGCCACCATGGCATTTTGGCAGACCAAAAGCTTAGCGGAAATGAGCCATGCCGAGTGGGAATCGCTTTGCGATGGCTGCGGTAAATGCTGCTTGCATAAGTTGGAAGATGAAGACAGCGGACAAATTGTATTTACCCGCTTGGCTTGCGAACAGCTGGATTTGGCAAGCTGCCGTTGTCGCCACTATAGCGAACGCAACCGCTTGGTGCCGGATTGCTTGGATTTGCACCAACCGGACTTTAGCCAATTCCATTGGCTACCCAGTACTTGCGCGTACCGCTTGATAAGCGAAGGCCGGCCTTTGCCCGAGTGGCATCCGTTACTGACCGGCAACCGCTACAGCACCCAAGCCGCCGGTAAAACTGTCAGCCGCTTTGCCCGAACGGCACAGGCTGAAGACGACCCGGAAGATTATATTGTTGCTTGGCTGACTTAATATTAAGGCCGCAGGTTAATGGAAATGCCAGCGCCGTCGACTGATTTGCGTTTTTCCGTCTCCGGTTCTTGCGACATCACCCAGCCGCCCTTCAGCTGTAGCGGGCTGGGTTGCTTAGGGGTTGGTTTGACAAACCAATCACGCTCGGGATTTTGTGCCGGGGCTTGTAGTTTGCCGGGTGTCGGCTCTGTAAATTGCAGCGAGGCATCAGGCGGGGACAAATCCAACGGCGCATGGACAGTGTTTTCACCTAGCGCATTAGGCTTGTCGGCAAGTATTTTGTTTTTGCCTTGCAGGCTGGTTGACGGTGTTACGCCTTGAACAGGCAGACGATGTGCTTGCGCTTGCTTAAACCCCGTCAAGCAGCCTGCACAACTAATCCATAAGCCCGCCAATAGCAAATAGCGTTGGTATTTCATAAAAGTCACACGTTGGGTAAGGCAAAAACCATGCTTAGCATTTTATACCGAGACTCTGCCACGCGTCGAACAAACAAGGTGTAACAAGCCATTTCTGTTTTGAAGCCGGCCCAACCACCTTTGCCGTCATACTGTCCATTGCCACTGCCCGCCCAATGTCCCCACAATCCATAGCATACCAAGCAATATCATCCGCACTTGCGGAAAGTGAAGCGCGCTTCCGGCAGATGGCGGAACTAACAGGAGAATGGCTGTGGGAACAAGATGCATACGGGTATTATCTGTATAGCAGCATTGCGGTCACTCAAATCCTAGGTTACGAACCCAGCGAGGTGGTGGGTAAACATTATACGCAATTACTGACCCGACATGACAAAGTCGAACAACTCTTTTACGCCAGTAGCCAGCAAGCTTTTTATGGCCTGACCTTGCATTACCGGCACCGTGACGGTCATGCCGTCTATACCGAATCATCCGGTTTGCCCATCCGCGACGCAAACGGCAACTTACTGAAATGGCGGGGGGTTGACCATGACATTACCACGCGTAAATATTATCAGGATGCCCTGATCGAAAGTGAACAACGCACCCGACTTGTTATTGAACATTCTTTAAGTGCTATTATTCTGATGGATGTCAATGGCCTCATCACCGATTGGAATCCTTGTGCTGAAAGAATATTTGGCTGGACACGGCAAGAAGCACTGGGGCAAGGCTTTTGTGAATTGATCATGCCACCGTATTTTCATGATACACACCGGCAAAATTTGCAGCTTTTCCTGGCCACTGGCACCGGCCCATTAATTGGTAGCCTGACCGAGCAGACCGCCTTGCAGCGTGATGGTACAGAGATTGCGATTGAATTGAGCCTATCGCCATTAAAAGTGGCGGGGCATTATATTTTTAGTTGCTTCATAAACGACATCACTGCCCGCAAAAAGGCCGAACAACAAATCCGCCAAGCACAAATTGACCTGGCTATTAGCCAACGCGAAATCAAGATCGCCCAACAAATACAAGCCATACTACTGCCATCAGCGCCACTGCAATGCGAAGCGTTACATATTGCCGGTGTCTGTTTGCCTGCCGACAAGGTGGGGGGTGATTATTTTGATTATTTTTTCTGCGATAAAGACCATTTAGATATGGTCATGGCGGATGTTTCTGGTCATTCTGTGGGGCCTGCCTTATTTATGATGGAAACCCGTAGCGTCATCCACAGTCAAGCCAATCTGTCAAGAACGCCAGCGGCAATGCTAACCCATCTGAATGGCTTCCTATTTGAAGACCTTAACAACGCGGATTTTTTTATCACCCTGTGTTATCTGCAATACGACCTTCGTAACCGACAACTCAGCTTTGCCAATGCCGGACACCCACCGCCATTGTTGCTGCGTTTTGGACACAGTGAATGCCGTCAACTGGATGCCGATGGGCTTATTTTGGGGGTCAGGCAACAAGTAAGGTTTGAAGAAAAAACTGTCTTGTTGCAAACCGGCGATATAGTGTTGATTTATACCGACGGCTTGACGGAAGCGGAAGACAGCCAAGGCCATTTTTATGGGCAAATGCGCTTACCGATGATGTTGGCCGGACATGCACAGGAAAGCCCGCAACAGATCGTTGATGCTGTTTTGGCAGACCTAAAGGCATTCTGCGGACGA
Organism: uncultured Methylococcaceae bacterium; assembly: GCA_903945605.1. Taxonomy (GTDB): domain Bacteria; phylum Pseudomonadota; class Gammaproteobacteria; order Methylococcales; family Methylomonadaceae; genus Methylovulum. Next base: position 6,780 of record CAJAWH010000119.1, read on the forward strand.
GAAACCTTTAATGATGATGTAACCCTGATGGTGTTCAAGTGTTGTTGACGATGTTGCTGACAGAAAAAGAACGGCGTTTTTAGCGGCTCTTAGTGCATTCTTTATTGGTTTCACCCTTCTTACATTCGTAACGCCCTTAGTACCCGTCCCAAAAGTCCGCATGGCAAAAGTTTGCCAATTTTACCCCCGTACTGGCTACTTTTAAAACAATCACTTAGCACTTTAGTTGCATCGCTGATCGATTGGCTGGTAATTTAACCGCTGATGCTTTAAATTCCGCTATATGTAGCTGCCCGGCTTAGTGTGGCGTCTCATCACCTAGGTCTTGCATTTCGTCATGCATTGGCGGTAAATTGCCCCATAGCCACTGACGGCTTTTAACTATCATTGATTATGACAACTATTCTGCTTGTGTTTACTGGCGGCACTATTGGTTCGCTGGCATCAGCGGGTACAATCAGCCCGTCTGGCACGGCCCGCCACTTATTGTTGGAACAGCTTTATGCGCGGCAACCTGGCTATCGGTCGGTCAGTTTTAATATTATTGAGCCGCTACAATTATTAAGCGAAAATATGTCGCCAATTGCTTGGACAGCACTGGTGGAGGCGGTGCTTGAAGCGGATCCAGAAAAATATAACGGTGTGATCATCTGTCACGGCACGGATACCCTAGCGTATACGGCGGCGATGCTGGGCTTTTGTTTGGCACGCTGCAAAATGCCGGTGTTGCTGGTTGCCAGCGATTATCCGTTGACCGACCCTAATGCCAATGGTTTGTGCAATTTTATTTGTGCCATTGAGTTTGTCATGCAAATTTGCCGCAGAGGGGTGTTTGTGCCTTACCGCAACTGGCAGGGCATGTGTGAGGTTCATTTAGGCGGCAGATTGACGTGTTCTTTGCAGTTGGGCAGTGATTTTTACAGTGTGCAAGGCACAAGTTTGCTTAGATTTATCAACAACCGGTTTGTTGCCCCGTATCCGGGGCTTACGGGAATCGCCATGCCTCACGGGGTGGGCGAGGAGGCGGACAGTTGCCCTGTGGCGGCGCGGTTTAGCCCACGTTTGCTGATGATTAGGCCGTATCCGGGGCTTAATTATTTGCACTATGATTTAAGCCAAGTTGATGTTGTGCTGCATGACCTGTACCATTCGGGTACGGCTTGTGCGAGCGGGCAATGGGGGGAGGGTGCATCATTGCTGGCCTTTTTAAGGCGTTGCCAAGCGGCTGGCATAAAAGTCTATCTGGCGCCTGCCTTGTATGGCACGGATGCTTATGAATCCACTAGGGCATTGCTGGCGGCAGGGGCGGAGATGATTTGGAACACCTCCATTGAAGCGGCTTATGTAAAGCTGTTGTTGGCTTATGGCAATTTTAGTGATGACGGGCAAAGGGCGCATTTTATCCATAATGATTGGATAGGGGAGCGGGTTGGATAGCTCACGCAGGGGCGTGGGGTGTATGTCTATGGCAGCGATAAAAATAATTATTTCAATGTGTTGGTTGGTTTGCTTAGGTGATTTAGCGGGGTGGTCAGTGCTTTTGTCATGGAATTGTAAAAAAAAATTAACTTAATTGTCACAGTAGGGTTTTAACCTTACTGACAGAATAACAATAACAAACTGGACTTATCCGGTCTTAAATTCTGCCCAAAGTCATTGAGTTGATCGGCTTTCGTGCAGAGCTGTGATACTTTGCTGAAGAGGGGAAAAAATGAAACTGCTGCTTTCCATCCATAAATACGATGTGTTTATGTTCACTTGGCTGGTCAATGCCAAAATGCACAATCCATTGTCCAAGATTGCCAAGTACCTGTCCAAAACAGGGGATGGCCAACTTTATGTTATACTGATGCTGTGGTTGGTTGCCACTGAAGGCTCTAATAGCTTGATGTTTAAAGCTATTGCATTGGGCTTTGTATTGGAGCGGTCGATTTATTATGTCGTAAAAAATGGCTTTAAACGTAACCGTCCGCAAGCCGCACTGAAAAACTTCCGTAGCCTGATCACCCCGTCGGATAAGTTCAGCTTCCCGTCCGGGCACACTTCCGCAGCTTTTATGATAGCGACATTGGTCGGTTATTTTTTCCCCGTGGTGATGGTTCCGGCTTATTGTTGGGCGGCATTGGTCGGCTTTTCGCGGGTTGTGCTGGGGGTTCATTTTCCAACGGACACCTTGGTTGGGGTGCTGTTGGGCGTAGGCACCGCATTGTTTAGTTTAGGGCAAATCATTTAATGAGAATTTTTTATGGGGTGCAAGGTACAGGCAATGGCCATATCACCCGTGCCAGGGTCATGGCAAAAGAACTGGAATCCGCAGGTGTTGAGGTCACTTACCAATTCACTGGTCGGCCCCCTGAAAAATATTTTGATATGGCGGTGTTCCGTGACTACCATGTCCGCACCGGCCTAACCTTCAGCTCCAAGAACGGTCAAGTCAGCTATACCAAAACCGCGATAAAATCCAAACCCTTTTCGTTTTTTGGCGATATAAAGGAGCTGGACTTTTCGGGCTACGATTTGGTGATTTCGGATTTTGAACCGATCACCGCATGGGCCGCTAAGTTCAGACAAAAGAAGGTGCTGGGCATAGGGCATCAGTATGCCTTCAATTATAAAATCCCCCGTTCTGGCTCAGATCCGCTGGCGGGTCTGATCATGAAATATTTTGCACCGACCGATGTAAGTGTCGGCCTGCACTGGCATCATTTTGGGCAACCGATTTTACCGCCGATTATTGCCCCACCGATCAAGCCTGACCATATTATCTATAATAAGATCGTGGTTTATCTGCCTTTTGAAAATCCCCACGATGTCATTAAACTGTTGTCACCTTTTGAAGGCTTCCAGTTTGACATTTATTCGCCCGAGGTGGTGGCTTCAAAATACCCGCATATCCGTTGCCATCCGTTATCGCTTGAGGGATTCCAAAGCGATTTGCGTAGCTGTGCGGGCATTATCAGCAATGCTGGTTTTGAATTGATTGGCGAGGCCTTGCAGCTGGGCAAGAAAATATTGCTTAAGCCCTTGCATTCGCAAATGGAGCAAATTTCCAATGCAGCGGCGTTACAGCAACTGGGTTATGGGCATGTGATGCGGGATATGGATATTGAGGCTATCGGCCATTGGCTGCATGATCGTCATGCGGTGCTGGTCACTTATCCGAACACGGCAAAAATTGTGGTCGATTGGATTTTGCAAGGGATGCCGCCAATGGACACCGATTTTATAGAAAATGTCTGGAATGGCGTGGATGTGGCGAAGCTACAATTGCCTGTATCTTAAACCGCTGACTGGTTCACCACGAATCAGACCGGCTTGCAGCCACCTTTGGTGTAATTTAGACAAGACCATCTCAGTTGTCTATGGCGGCAGCAATGCGGTAGCCACTGATTGCCGCCTGATTTCATGACGGTTGCCGGAAAATAATTTTTTCACGACCGTAGGAGCTTCGCCCTGCCATTGCCAAGCGATAAACACCAAGCCAACTGGTTTTTCTGGGCTACCGCCGTCTGGCCCGGCTATGCCGGTTATGGCTATAGCCAGATCAGCATGGCTGTGGGCGAGTGCGCCGTTGGTCATTTCGCCAGCGGTTTCGGCACTGACTGCACCGAACAAGGCCAATGTCTGGTGGTTGACACCGAGCATGTCTATTTTTGCTGCGTTGCTGTAGGTGACAAAGCCACGTTCAAACCAGTGCGAGCTACCCGCAATTTCGGTGATGGTTTGGGCAACCCAGCCGCCGGTGCACGATTCGGCAGTCACCACTGTTTTGTGTCCTGCCAATAATGTTTCGCCCAATTGACGGGCATAGGCCAGCAATTCATTATCCATTAGCTTTCCTCCGCTTTTTCTTCATCATCAGCCATTTCAGAAATTTCTTTCAGTCGGGAGATGGCTGTAAAGTTGATGCTGTGTTCAGGATAATTGCCTTCAGCGTCCGGCTGTCCGGCAGGTTCGCCGGTCAGCAATTCCAATGCTTCATTGGCAGTTGCCACGCAATAAACACTGAACAGGCCGTGCGCGACGGCATCCAGCACGTCTTGTTTGAGCATCAGATTGCGCTTGTTGGCGGCGGGGATTATGACCGCTTGCTTGCCGGTTAACCCTCTTGCTTGGCAAAGCCGGAAGAACCCTTCAATTTTTTCGTTGACCCCACCAATGGCTTGCACTTCGCCGTATTGGTTAATGGAGCCGGTGATGGCAATGGCTTGTTTGATGGGTGTTCGGGTCAGGGCGGAAATAAGGCAACACAGTTCCGCCAGCGAGGCGCTGTCACCATCAATATGGCAATAGGATTGCTCAATAGCGATGCTGGCTGAAATGGCCAATGGAAACTGTTGGGCGTAAAAATGCCCCAAATAGCCGGTTAAGATCATCACGCCTTTGGAATGGATGGCCTGTCCCAATTCTGCTTCGCGTTCAATATCAACAATGCCACGCGAGCCGGGGTAGACCGTGGTGGTGATGCGTGCGGGCGCACCAAAGCTGCTGCCACCAATTTCTAAGACGGTCAGGCCATTGATTTTGCCAATGGCTTCGCCTTCGGTGTCGATTAAAATAGTGCCGTCCAAAATGTCTTCGAGTATCTCTTCCGACACCCGCCCGTTTCGGTATTCCCGGGCGGTTAAGGCTTGGGCGATATCGGCCCGGTCAATCTGCGGGCTTTTGCAGAACAGGTTGGCTTCACCGATGATTTCCAGAATGTCATTAATGCGGGCGGAAAAATGCTGTTGGCTCTCCGCCAGACGGCAGCTATGTTCAAACAAGGCGGCAATGGCGTGGCGGGTTAATGGTTTGGCACCTGAATCGGCAGCTTGTTTGCGCATCAGCAGGGCAAACCGGGCGATGTTGTCGGGGCTGTGTGGGATACGCTGGCCGAAATCGGCAAGGACTTTGAAGTGTTCTTTAAATTCGTTGTCAAGTTCTGCCAAAAAATAATAAACATCACTGTCGCCCATTAAAATAAGCTTTACATTCAGTGGGATGACTTCTGGTTTTAAGGTGACGGTGTGGCTGCTTTGTTCGGGATAAGGTGATTCGATCTGGATGCGTCCGGTTTGTAAGGCGCGTATTAGCCCTTCCCAAACAAACGGGTGCGCGAGCATTTTTTCGGCATCCAAGATCAAGTAGCCACCATTGGCCTTATGTAAGGCACCGGCACAAATCCGCCGATAATCTGTGACTAAAGTGCCTTGGTCGTTACTGTATTCGATACGCCCGAATAAATTTTGCAAGGTCGGGTGGGGTTCGTGGATGACTGGTGCGCCCGTGCCGTGTGTGCTGTCGACGAGAATATTCGGCAGGTATTGTGCCAAGAGCTGGGCGCGTTTGCTGCTGTTGCTTTGTGTCGCGGCACCAGGCATCAGGTGTTCGGCGATGGTGCTGCAAAGCTGGTTTTTTAGTGCCGACAAGTAGGTGATGGCATCATCGATAGCGGCATATTGGCTTTCCAGTGCGCCAAACAGTGGTTCGATTGCTTGGTTGATGGTGTCGTAGTCCAGTTGCTTGGTGGTGTCCGCCAATTCCCGCCGCCATTGTGGCAGTTCCAGTAACGCTTCAGCCAGATAATCTTGCAAAGTTTCGACGTGTTGATGGAAAATTTCCCGCTGTGCCAGCGGCAATTGCGAAAACTGTTCTTCATCGAGTGTCTTATGGTCGCGCAAAGGGGAGAAGCTGATGGTTTCGTTGTCGCGGTACAGGGCGATGTCAACGGCACGGGCTTTATTGTCAACAAGGTCGAGTGCGTGGTTATAGGCTTGGTTGAACTGGCGTTCCAATGCCGTCTTTTTTTGCTGGTAAGCGGGGTTTTCAAAGGTGGCGGGAAAGATAGCCAGCACATCGTCCAGCAGTTTTTCGATGTGTTTGGCAAAATCCTGGCCGTGTCCGGCAGGGAGCTGTAAAGCGAGCGGTTCGTGGGCGTTGTCAAAATTATTGACATAGGCGTAAGCGTGCGCTGCTGGCTGGGTTTGTGCCAGCGCATCGAGTTGCTGCCGTATCATAGATAACCGACCCAAGCCCGGTTCACCCAGTACGAAAATATGGTAGCCGGGGCGGTTCATGGCCACACCAAATTCAAGCGCGTTTTGTGCCCTGGGTTGTCCAAGCACAGGTAGTGGTGTGCGGGGGATTTCCGGAAGTTCCAGTGCGCTAAAATCGGCGCTGAACTTTAAGGCTTCGGGTGGCAAAGGTTGGCGGTGGGGCATCGGTGGTTATTAATATTATATGTTATAAATCAATTTCTTGTAATTAATTGGCAGGGCTTGATGCGCCTAGCCAAACAGAGGTTCATTCAATGAGTGTCAGAGTGACTTCCTCGGCAATCTTATTGTTGATGATGAACCCCCGCATTTCCAGCAAGCCTTTGGTGTTTAGCGAAATGATCAGGTTTAGCACATCAGGGTACAGGGCGTATTCCAAATCCGTGGCGGAAGGCTGCGCTGGCGCGTGCGGGTGCGAATGGAAGATGGCAAGCAGTTGCTCGTGTTGTTCGCGTATGTTGCGCATGGCGTCAATTTGTCCGGCAGGGTCGAGCAGGAAGCGTTGTTGCGGGTTTTCTGCGACATTTTTGACGCGGTAGCAGCGTGTCGGCTGGTTGTTGATGCCGGCCAACAAACCGCATATTTCCCTATCAGGCGAGCATTGTGCCCAGTGTAAGAGCTGGTTGGCTATTTTGCGGGATATTTGCATAGGATTGGCCATTAAGGGTTACAGTCGTTTGGTCAAAATAAGTGGTTTGCAGGGTGCTGGCTTAACTGTGCCATTGCCCGATGGTCACTCTAGCTTGACCAGCCAGGTCAAAGTAAGTGTGTATGCTTTGGTAGCCCCAGTCCGCCAACAGGGTTTGCACGGCAGTGGCTTGGTTGTATCCGTGTTCAAGCAACACATGCCCGCCTGATTTTAAGTGCTTGCGGGCACTGTCGGCAATGTTTATCAGGTCGCCCAGCCCTTGTTGTGCAGCGATTAATGCCGAAGCTGGCTCAAAGCGGACATCGCCTTGTTGCAGATGCTCATCGTCCGCGTCAATATAAGGCGGATTGCTGACAACCAAATCAAATAGCCCTTCAGGCACAGCATCAAACCAATCGCTCAAATAAAAGCGGATGTTGCTGGCACTGTGCAGCTTGGCATTTTGTTGCGCGGTGGCTAGTGCAACGGGGCTGGCATCAACCGCATAAATGTGCGCTTGCGGGCATTCCAATGCCAGACTAATGGCTATAATGCCGCAACCAGTGCCCAGATCAATGATGTGTTGCGCTTGGTCTGGGTTTATTAAGGCGAGGCTTAGCTCCACCAATAATTCGGTCTCTGGTCTTGGGATGAGCACAGTGTTGCTGACGATGAACTCGCGTGACCAAAATTCCCGTTTGCCGGTTAAGTAAGCAATAGGTTTGCCCTGCTTGCGTTCCTTGACCGCTTGTGAAAATTGCTGTGCCGTGGCCCTATCCACGTCGAATTCCGGCCAAGCGCGAAGAAAAGAGCGGTTTTTATCAAGCAACCAGCACAACAGCACTTCAGCGTCTAGTGCGGCGGAGCAGGAACTGTCGGCAAGCGTGTTGGCTGCCTCGGCAAGCAAGTCTTTAATTAGTGCCATGGGCTTTTAGCTATCACCTAATTGGGTCAGCAGTTCCGCTTGGTGTTCGCTAATCAGCGGTTGTAAGACTTGTTCCAAGCCGCCCTGCATAATTTCTTCCAATTTGTACAAGGTCAGGTTGATGCGGTGGTCGGTCAAACGGCCTTGCGGGTAGTTATAGGTGCGGATACGTTCGGAGCGGTCGCCACTGCCTACTTGCAATTTCCGCGTTGCTGATTGTTCGGCATGATGTTTTTCCTGTTCGGCTGATAATAGCCGCGAAGCCAGCAAAGACATGGCACGGGCGCGGTTTTTATGCTGTGAGCGTTCGTCTTGGCATTCCACCACTACGCCGGTCGGGATGTGGGTAATGCGGATGGCCGATTCGGTTTTGTTGACGTGCTGTCCGCCTGCCCCAGAGGCACGGTAGGTGTCCACTTTTAAATCGGCGGGATTAATGTCGAAGGCATCCATTTCTTCCACTTCTGGCATGATGGCAACTGTGCAGGCCGAGGTGTGGATACGTCCTTGCGATTCGGTTTCCGGCACTCGTTGCACCCGATGGGCGCCTGATTCGAATTTGAGTTGCGAATAAACATCACGTCCGGATACGCGCAAAATCACTTCTTTGTAACCGCCGTGGTCGCCGTGGCTCTCGCTGATAATTTCAGTTTGCCAGCCCTTCCGTTCCGCATAACGTTGGTACATACGCGACAAGTCGCCAGAGAATATAGCCGCCTCGTCGCCACCGGTGCCGGCGCGGATTTCCAAAAAGATGTTGCGGTTGTCGTTGGGGTCTTTAGGCAGCAGCAGCAATTGCAACTCATGGTTAAGGGCATCAATCAGGCTTTGTGCATCGCCCATTTCATCCTTAGCCAACTCGCGCATGTCCGGGTCACTATCGTTTGCCATATCTTTGGCGGCAGCCAATTGCGCCAATGCTTGTTGGTAGCGTTTGTAACATTCCACCAAGCCGGTGATCTGTGCGTATTCTTGGCTTAGGGCGCGGAATTTGTTTTGGTTGCTTTGGGTTTCCGGTTCGGATAGCAGGGCGGCGATTTCGTCATAACGTTCGCACAGGCTTTCCAATTTTAATTGTATCGAGGGCTTCATTGCGCTTTGTCTAGTTTAAAAATTTCATGTATGGCGGCAATCAGGTCTTGCCGTTCATTTTCGGCGGCCAGCCTGATTTGTGTACTGGGCGTGTGCATTAATTTATTGGTTAAGGTGTGCGCCAGGCGTTCTAATGCTTGTTCGGCCGGCGTGCCGTTTTTGAGCAAGACCAAGGCTTTTTGCAGTGCTTCATCACGTTGTTGTTCGGCTTGTTTCCGGTAATCGCGTATGGTGGACTGGGCTTCTTGTGCCCTTAACCAGGCCATAAAGTGATCGACTTGGGTGTCGATGATTTCTTCTGCTTGCTGGGCGGCTTCGCGCCGCGAATTCATGTTTTGGTCAATGGTGTGCTGCAAGTCGTCCACGGTATAGAGATAAACATCTTGCAACTGTTCCACTTCGGCCTCAATGTCCCGGGGCACTGCCAAGTCAACCATGAAAATAGGTTTGTGCTTGCGCTTCTTTAAGGCACTTTCCACTCGGCCTTTGCCAAGTATGGGCAGTTGGCTGGCGGTTGACGAAATGACAATATCGGCTTCCGCCAAGTGGTTGGGCAATTCCGTTAAGGAGATGGCATAGCCATTAAACAAGCATGCCAAGCTATGGGCCTTGTCATAAGTACGGTTGGCAATAATAATGCGGCCTATGCCTTGCCGTGACAAATGCCGGGCGGTTAACTCAATGGTTTCACCGGCGCCGATCAGTAGGGCGGTTTGGTCGCTCAGTTTATCAAAAATCTGCTGTGCCAATTGTACGGCGGCAAAAGCAACCGAGACAGGGCTGGCGCCAATGGCGGTATCGGTGCGGACTTTTTTGGCGGCACTGAAGGTGTGTTGGAACAATTTGCCTAAGGGTTTGCCCAATGTCCCGGCATCACAAGCGGCCTGATAGGCTGTTTTCATTTGCCCTAAAATCTGCGGTTCCCCCAAAATCATGGAATCCAGCCCGCAAGCCACGCGCAAAATATGCCGGATAAAGGCGCTGTCAGTGTACGAGTACAAATAGGGTGCAAATTCTTGGCTGCTGATATTTTTGTTTTCGGCCACCCAATCAATGAGCGCTTGTTGGTTAGGGATAGCCGCAGCGCAAGCGCAATAGAATTCCGTGCGGTTGCAGGTGGACAGGATGGCTGCCTCGGTCACGTCTTTTAGCCGCCGTAGCTCCTGTAGCGATGAATGCAATATTTCCGCAGGGTAGGCCAAGCGTTCCCGAATGGAGAGGGGGGCGTTGGCGTAATTGATCCCTACAACTAGGAGTGTCATGTTATGGTGTGGCTGCTGGTAAGTAATGGTTGATGCGGTATGGCAATGCGGATGGCATGGGCTGTTAGGCCGGAACGCTGGTCATGTTGCTTGGGTTGCACGGGTACGGTTCTGGATTATGGGTTGTAGACGGGCAATTGCAGGTTCCGATTTAAGCTGGCAAGTGCATATTATGGGGCGGTATTGCAATAATTAGAATAATTTTATCGGTGGCCAAAAATTCAGCAGTCTGAATCCAACGCATTTTCTGGTAATCTATAGAAAATTTGGGCATCAAAATAGGATTGTGAGTGTTAATTTTTAGATTATTGTTCTTACTAATGCTGGGCGGACTCAGTGGTTGTGCCAATTCGCCGAAGCCGCCTGAACCCGTTGTCAAGCCAGCATTGCCAGTAAAGGCCAGCGTGGCTAAAGGCATTAAAGCGGATGTGCCACCTAAGGAAGCCAAAACATCAATTGACCCCAATGTGCTGTTTATGTTGTTGACGGCGGAATTGGCGGGACAGAGAGGGCAATATGGCATTGCACTGGATGGTTATCTGGAAGCCGCCAAGCGCGTTAAAGACCCCCGTTTTGCGGAACGTGCGGTGGTTATTGCCATGTATATGAAAAATGCAAAAAAAGCTAATGAAGCTCTGGGGTTGTGGTTGCGTCAAGCGCCACAAAATACCAACGCCAGAAAGCTTGCTGTTTTAATGGCGTTGTCAACAGGCAACCAAGAGGCGGCAGTAAGCCATTTGGAAATATTGTTGCAAATGCCTCCCGATGAATTTGAAAAAAATGTTATGGAGGTGGCTGCCTTGTTGCAAAAGGAAAGCAGGTTGCCGGAGTTGGCAGGAGTCTTGGCCACGCTTTCCACCAAGCATCCTAAGCAAGCCATTATCCCCTATTTGCAATCAGTTATGGCTATCCAGCTGAACGATAAGGCTTTGGCTGAAAGCTATTTGCAAAAAGCTTTGGCAATCCTGCCTGGTTGGGATAAGGCACTGATGTTGCAAGCACAAATGGCGGTTATGTCAGGTGATTTAGGGAAGGCGACAGGACTTTTGCGCGATAGTGTCGGCAAATACCCTGGCAATCAGAAACTCAAGCGCATGTTGGCGGAGGTGTTGCTCAAGTCAGAAAGCTATCCTGAGGCCGCAGTAATTTTGCGGGACATTGTTTCGGAATATCCGTCCGACCAAGAAAGCCAGTTGGCATTGGGGCTGATTTATCTGCAAGACAACCAAAACGACGAGGCTGAAACAGTTTTCAAAGGCTTGTTGGCACAACCAAAAACCCACTGGCAAGGCAGTTTTTATTTGGGTAAGCTTGAGGAAAAGCGGGGCAATACTGATGCCGCATTGGCTTGGTATGACCAAGTGGGTGATGGGCCATTTGCGTTTGATGCTTCCGTTTCGGCAGCACTGCTGTTAGCCAAAGAGCATAAACATGACCAAGTGGCACTGAAAATTAAGTCTATGCTCGGTAAGTTCCCAAAAGAAAAAAATCGGATTTTATTGCTTCAGTCGGAAATTTTAAGCAGACAAAAGGATTATGCCCAAGCGTTTTCAGTATTGACTACTGCGTTGGCTGATTCCCCCGAAGACGGAAATTTGCTCTATAGCCGTGCATTGTTGGCAGAACGGCTAGGCAAGTTCGAGCTAATGGAGTCAGATTTAAAGAAAATTTTAGTCAATAACCCGAAAAACTTCGAGGCGTTGAATGCGTTGGGGTACTCATTGGCAAGCCGTTCCATCCGTTTTGGCGAGGCGGAAACTTATTTGCAGCAAGCACTTAAGTTAAAGCCTGATGAGGCCGTGGTGATTGATAGCTACGGTTGGTTGCAGTTCAAAATGGGCCATCCGGCGACAGCGTTAGAATATTTGCGTAAGGCGTTTAATAAGCAGAAAGAGAATGAAATAGCCGCGCATCTAGTGGAGGTGCTTTGGGTATTAGGCAAAAAAGACGAGGCCAAAGATATTTTTGAAGAGGCCATTAAGGCCGCCCCTGAGGATGAGTATTTGCTAGGTGTTGGGCAAAGAATTTTGAAAAATACAGAGTAGTTGTTATGCGTCTGTCAAATAAAGGGTTTGTTCTGGTCACGGCATCTTTATTGTCTGCCTGCACAACTTCCATGCTTCATACTGCAGTCACGTCTTACCAGGATGTTCCCACTTGGGGCAAAGAAGGTATGCCATCTTTGTATAAATTGAAGCGCTGGCAATTTTCAGGCAGAATGGCGGTGGAGCAAAAAAAGGGGTCTTGGACTGCGAATATTGATTGGCAACATCGTGAAAATGATGATGCCATCAAGCTGTACGGTCTATTCGGTCAAGGCGCAACGTTGGTGCACTTGAAAGATAACACCATTAGCATTGATTTCGGTAATGGCAAGGTGGCAACATCTGAGCAGGCGCAACATTTCATTAGCCAGCAGTTTGGTTTGGTGGTGCCCTTACAGGCATTGCGTTATTGGGTGTTGGGGTTGCCTGATCCAACGGCAGAATACAAGAGGTTCGGGGAAGGCTTTAGCCAATATGACTGGGTGGTCGAATTTGAGCGATGGCGATGGGAAGGGGTGTCGGATCGCTGGCGCTGGGAGGATGACAAGCAATTGCCGCGTAAGGTGACAGTGTTGAACAGAAAGGCTAAATTAAAATTAGTGATTGACCAATGGAATGTAGACAATGCACAAGCAAACTGAGCCGGTCATCTGGTCTGAAAAATGGCCGGCACCGGCGAAAATAAACTTAATGTTGCGCATAGTGGGCAGACGTTCCGATGGCTATCATTTGTTGCAAACCGTATTCCAATTTATTGATTTATGTGATTGGCTGACATTCCATCCACAAGCGGACGGACGGGTTAGCCTGTTAAGGGCTATTCCGGGCGTGCCTGAGGCGGATGATCTGACGGTTCGCGCGGCTAACCTGCTGAAATCAGTCACCGGTTGTGGGCAGGGCGTGTGTATCGAAGTGGAAAAAAATTTGCCGATGGGCGGCGGTTTGGGGGGGGGGAGTTCAGATGCAGCAACCACGCTGGTTGTGCTTAACCGTTTGTGGGGATTGGGTCTGTCCGTTGAGCAATTGATGGAGTTGGGCCTTAGTTTGGGGGCGGATGTGCCAGTGTTTGTATACGGTCATAACGCTTGGGCAGAAGGCGTGGGCGAAAAGCTGCAAAAGATAGATGTGCCGGAGGCATGGGTGCTGGTTGTCCGGCCCGATTGCCATGTGAATACAGGGCAAATATTTGGCGATAAAAATTTGACACGCGACAGTAAATCGATCACAATATCCGACTTTACAGCAGGGCAGCACAATAACGATTGCACAGCCGTAGTATGCGAGCGTTATCCGGCGATAAAGCAAGCCATGCAAGCTTTATCAATATATGCTGAGGCGAGGCTGACTGGGACTGGGGCTTGTGTTTATGCCTTGTTTGAGTCCAGGGTGATTGCTGAAGCGGCTTTAAGTGCGTTGAGGGGCAAGTGGCAAGTTTTCCTGTCAATGGCTGTGAGCCAGTCGCCTTTGTATGCAAAATTAGAAGCAGTAAACTAAATATATAAATGGGTCGTCGCCAAGCGGTAAGGCACGGGGTTTTGATCTCCGCATACCAAGGTTCGAATCCTTGCGACCCAGCCATTTTTTAAGCCTTCACTAAATAAATTTGGGAGAGCATGAATGAACGACACTTCGATGATGGTGTTTTCTGGGAATGCTAACTTGGCTTTGTCCGAAGGTATTGTTAAGCGGCTAAATATGCGGCTAGGTATGGCTGCCGTCGGTCGGTTTAGTGATGGTGAAATTGCCGTTGAGATTGAGGAGCATGTCCGCGGCAAAGATGTTTTTGTGGTTCAGCCAACGTGTTCGCCAACCAATGAAAACCTAATGGAGTTGTTGGTGATGATTGATGCCTTCAAGCGGGCATCTGCATCAAGGATCACTGCGGTCATGCCATACTATGGCTATGCAAGGCAAGATCGTCGCTCAAGGTCTGCCCGTGTGCCGATCAGTGCCAAGTTGGTCGCAAAAATGATCGAGCAGGCGGGGGCAAACCGCTTGTTGACGGTGGATTTACATGCAGATCAGATACAAGGTTTCTTTGATATACCGGTTGATAATGTGTATGCCTCGCCCATTTTGCTGGGCGATGTTTGGCGGCAGCAATATAAGGATTTGATAGTCGTTTCGCCCGATGTGGGCGGAGTGGTAAGGGCTAGGGCACTTGCCAAGCGCTTAAATGATGCCGATTTGGCCATTATTGACAAGCGCAGGTTAAGGGCTAATGTTGCCGAGGTCATGCATATTATCGGTGATGTGGAAGGACGCACTTGTGTACTGATTGATGATCTTGTAGACACTGCGGGTACGCTGTGCCATGCGGCGACAGCCCTGAAAAAAAATGGTGCCATTAAGGTGGTTGCTTATTGTACCCATGCTGTGTTGTCCGGTTCCGCCCTTAAAAACTTAGGCGGTTCGGATATGGATGAATTGGTGGTGACGGATACTATTCCGTTGAGCCAAGAGGCGATCAATTTAGGGAAAATACGGCAGCTTAGTGTCGCAGAAATGTTGGCGGAAACAATCAGGCGGATATCGTCAGGTGAGTCTGTCAGTTCGCTCTATGTGGATTAATAGAATTTGTAGTGGCCATAACGGCTTATTAAGGTTGAATCAAGATGTCTAAAGTATATGAGTTTGTAGCTGAAAGCCGTGGCCAAACTGGTACGTGCGCCGCCCGTCGGGTGCGTCATAAAGGCCGTGTGCCGGCGATATTATACGGTGGCCACAAAGACCCCCAAATGTTAATGCTTGACCATAACGAGGTTGTCAAGCACCTTGAGCATGAGGCTGTTTATTCCCATGTCTTGGATATTACTGTTGATGGTAAAACCGAGCAGGCTATCTTAAAGGCGGTTCAGCGCAACCCTTTCCGGTTTCAGATTTTGCACCTTGATTTTCAGCGCGTCACACAGTCTGAAAACGTAAAAGTCCATGTGCCTTTACATTTTATTAATGAGCATAATTCAGTGGGCGGAAAAAAAGGTGGTGTGGCAGCTCATTCCATGGTTGATGTTGAGGTGTCCTGCTTCCCCTCTGCTTTGCCAGAATATATTGAAGTCAATCTGATTGGGCTGGACGTTGGCGAGAGCTTGCATTTGTCAGATTTGAAGTTGCCTGAAGGTGTCGTTCTGGTGGAACTGACCCATGGCCCGGAGCATGATTTACCTGTTGTGTCTATGATGGCGTCAAAATCTGGGGCGGATAGCGAATCCTGATAAAATGGTTAGACTTGTAGTCGGTCTAGGTAATCCAGGTTCACAATATGAAAAAACCCGACATAATGTCGGGTTTTTGTTTTTGGATGAGCTGGTTGTGGATTATTTTGGTCAGTGGTCTTATGTGTCAGGTTTTGAAGGGCAGGTTGCTGAGCTAGTGGTCGGTGGCGCTAAGCTGGTCATGCTAAAGCCTGACACCTACATGAACAAAAGTGGCGCATCTGTTGGAAAGCTCGCACGATATTACAAAATAGTGCCGGAAAATATATTGGTTGTCCACGATGAGCTTGATTTTGAAGTGGGGGCAATAAAGCTGAAGCGGGGCGGCGGTCATGCAGGTCATAATGGTTTAAGAGATATAATAGCCAATCTTGGTTCGCCTGATTTTTATCGGTTAAGGATTGGCATTGGTCGGCCAAGCGGTGGTAAGAAGGTGGCGGATTATGTGCTGTCATCACCATCAGTCAATGATTGTGTAGTATTGGCAGGCGCTTTTGCTAAAGGAAAAAGCTATTTTAACGAGATGGCCTCTGGTGATATGGCGGTGGTCATGAATAAAATTAATGCGTAGTTGAAAAAAATTGGGATTATTGAATAAACGCCATTGACATCTACCCGTCTTTAAAAGATAATACAAAGCTTACCCGATATTCGGAGGGGTTCCCGAGCGGCCAAAGGGATCAGACTGTAAATCTGCCGGCTCTGCCTTCGGAGGTTCGAATCCTCCCCCCTCCACCAAATTTGTTTAGAAACTGCGGGTGTAGTTCAATGGTAGAACTCCAGCCTTCCAAGCTGATCACGTGGGTTCGATTCCCATCACCCGCTCCAAACCAAGAAGTTGATCAATTGCTCATATAGCTCAGTAGGTAGAGCACTTCCTTGGTAAGGAAGAGGTCACCGGTTCAAATCCGGTTATGAGCTCCAGTATAACGATTAATAATGTAGTGTGATTTATGGCCAAAGAAAAATTTTCACGTAATAAGCCGCACGTAAACGTAGGCACAATCGGTCACGTTGACCATGGCAAAACCACCCTGACGGCGGCGCTGACCACCGTGATGGCAAAGATCCA